>CAMDKJ010000004.1 GCA_945900705.1 Bifidobacterium breve
GGTTACTTCGAGTGGTATCTCAACGTCATAAATCGGTGGGTTCTCAAGATTGTTGCTGGGCAAGTAGGAGAGCAATGCCTTCAAGTAATCGAACGCATCATTTTCATCACTGCCCATGTAGTGCGCTACACCGCTCTTAGAGTTGTGTGTTAGCGCACCACCGAGATCCTCAAACTCAACATCTTCACCGGTGACGGTCTTGATGACGTCGGGGCCGGTGATGAACATGTGCGAGGTTTTGTCGACCATGATGGTGAAATCGGTGATAGCGGGTGAGTAAACCGCGCCGCCGGCACACGGGCCCATGATCATGGAGATCTGCGGTATTACTCCAGATGACTGCACATTGCGGTAGAAAATCTCACCATACAAACCAAGTGATACGACACCTTCTTGGATACGGGCACCACCTGAATCGTTGAGGCCGATAACAGGGCAACCGGTCTTCATGGCGAGATCCATGACTTTGACGATTTTTTCGCCGAAAACTTCGCCGAGGGAGCCACCGAACACGGTGAAATCTTGGGCAAATACGCAGACCGGGCGGCCATCAACTGTGCCATAACCGGTGATGACGCCGTCACCAAATGGGCGATTGTTCTCCAGCCCAAAGCTCACCGAACGGTGCTTGGCCAGCCCATCAAGTTGCTGGAAGGAGCCCTCATCCAAAAGCGCCTCGATGCGCTCCATCGCGGTCATCTTGCCCCGGGCGTGCTGCTTTTCAACTGCTGAACCGCGCCGATCGATGGCTTCAGCCCGGCGGTCAAGCAAGATCTTGGCTTTGCCCGCGGTGGTGTGCGGGTCGGGTGCTGCGGTCATGGGCTTCCTCCTCGTCGTACCTTAGCCATTGTGAATATGGGTAGGTCGGAGGCGAGGTGGTCGCGCGAGCCACTAGAGGCACTATCGGTGAGGCGGTGGCTAGCTCACTATCCGCCCCCACCCGGGGCACAGCCCTGGCCGGAGCCACGGCTACTGGCCACCACCGGCTCAACTAACACCGAGTTAGCGGCGGTGTTGGCCGGGGGGCCGTTGCCAGAGGGCACCTGCGTGGTTGCCGAGCATCAGTCCGCGGGCAAGGGCCGCCAAGGTCGGGTTTGGGAGAGCCCAGCCGGTGCCGGGTTGTGGTTATCGGTGGTGATCGACATTTCCGCGGTGGCTCCGGTGCACCGTGGCTTGTTGCCGCTGGCCGCCGGTCTGGCGATAGCCGACGCGCTGAGCGATGTCACCGGGCTGGAAGTAATGCTGAAGTGGCCTAATGACATCGTTATTGACGGGCCGGCACGCGATGGTTTAGCCGGGCCACGCAAACTCGGTGGCATACTTGTTGAAGCCGCTGAGCGGGCGGTTGTTGGCTGTGGCATCAATGTCAGCGGTGCGGTGAATGAACTGCCGACCCCCCAAGCTACCTCGTTGCTCCTTGAAGGTGCCCCGCCGGTAGACCGGGCCCGGTTACTAGCCGCCGAACTGAGCCACTTGCGCCACCGGGTGGCTCAATGGCGTACGAATTCTGGCTTAATCGAGGACTATCGGGAGCGGTGTTTGAGCCTAGGCCGCTCGGTTCAGGTCCTGCTTCCAGGCGGTGAGGTATTGGTCGGCGTGGCGACCGCGATTAGCCCTGACGGCCAATTAGTGGTCACCGACTCGCAGGGGAATACCCGGTCTGTTGCCGCCGGCGATGTAATCCATGCAACGATCTAGCCATGGCCTACCCAAAGAAGCTGCTCGCGCCCGGTGAATCAATCAAGTTTGAAATGCGTCCCCATTGGCGGGCACTGATCTTGCCGATGATCGTGCTGATCGCCTTGGTGTTTTTTGGCACCTGGCTTTTCTTCCTAACCGATAGTTCCATCCTGCGATGGATCATTGGGCTAGGCGGCATCGTTATCTTGCTGTTCGGGGTGTTAATCCCTTTTTTGCATTGGATAACGACGCAGTATGTTTTCACCGACCGCCGCATCATCGTGCGCCAAGGCCTGTTGACGAAGGAAGGGCGCGATGTACCGCTCGCCAAAGTCAATAGTGTCTCTTTTGAGCAAAGTGTCCTCGGGCGGATATTTAACTTCGGGGTCCTGCAGATTGAGTCGGCAAATGTTGACGGCACATTGAGCATCAAGGACGTACCTGATGTTGAAGAAATCCAGCGCGATGTCTACCGGCTGCAAGAAGAAGATGATGTGCGTCGCAGAGGTGGCTCCCATGGCAATAACACCAGCCCGGTACTCCCGACCGATGGCACCTGAAGGCGACGGATTCGCGCGCTTGTAGCCTGAGACAGTGAGTGCACCCGTTGTCGGAATGATCGGCGGGGGTCAACTTGCTCGAATGAGCGCGGAGGCGGCAACCGCACTTGGTATTGGCTTTCGGGTTTTAGCCCAGTCGCCCACTGATCCAGCTGCGCAAGTGGTTCGCGATGTTCATTTCGGGTCACATGAGGATATCGAGGCTTTGCTCGCGTTTGCGAATGGCTGCGCGGTCGTCACTTTTGACCATGAACACGTTCCACCGGCGTATCTAGAACAGCTTGAGGCGCTGGGGGTTGCGGTGCGGCCGGGGCCTGCAGCGCTATTTCACGCCCAAGACAAGATTCACATGCGCCAGTCACTAACCGACATTGGGGTGCCGTGCCCGCGCTGGCGGGTTGTTTCATCTCTTGATCAGGTAACCGAATTCGCGGCCCAGGTTAGTTGGCCGGTGGTGCTAAAGACCTCACGCGGTGGCTATGACGGCCGCGGAGTCTGGGTTATCAATTCGGCCGAGCAGGCCGCAGAGGTGCTGG
Organism: Bifidobacterium breve; assembly: GCA_945900705.1. Taxonomy (GTDB): domain Bacteria; phylum Actinomycetota; class Actinomycetes; order S36-B12; family S36-B12. Next base: position 2,777 of record CAMDKJ010000004.1, read on the forward strand.
CGATTCCACTCGCCGCCGGTGCTCAGTGGTTGGCCGAGGAGCATATTGATTTCGCCCAGGAGCTTGCTGCGCAAGTTGCTAGGTCGCCGCATGGGCAAGCGGTCGCGTATCCCATAGCGCGCACAACACAGATAAATGGAATCTGCGCGGAAGTGGTGGTGCCGTGCCCGGGTTTGTCGGCCGAGCGTGCCGTACAGGCCCAAGAGATTGCGCTGCGCATTGCCCGCGACCTAAATGTCATTGGCATGTTGACCGTCGAGTTGTTCGACACGGGCGAGGAGATTTACGTAAATGAACTCGCTATGCGCCCACATAATTCCGGGCACTGGTCAATTGATGGCGCGGTCACCAGCCAGTTTGAAAATCACCTACGCGCGGTCCTTGATCTACCGCTGGGCGATCCGCGGGCGGTAGCGTCGTATGCGGTGATGGTAAATATTCTCGGCGGTGACGCCGATGATCTCTATTCGGCATATCGCCATGTACTCGCGCGCGACCCGGGTATCAAAGTGCATCTTTATGGCAAGGAGGTGCGAGCGGGCCGCAAGTTGGGGCATGTCACGGTAATCGGCGATAATTACGATCAGCTCTTAGCACGGGGCCGGCACGCGGCTGACTATTTCGCGGGAGTAATTGATGAGTGAAAACATGCCAAACCCAGACTGCGTGGTTGGTATCTGCATGGGCAGTGACTCCGACTGGCCAACCATGCAGGCGGCCACTGCCGCACTTGATGAGTTCGGCATCGGCCACGAGGTGCGCGTAGTTTCGGCACATCGCATGCCCCTTGAAATGATTGAATACGGCACGACCGCGGTTGACCGTGGCCTAAGAATCATCATTGCTGGTGCCGGCGGTGCAGCGCACCTGCCCGGAATGCTCGCATCATTAACACCGCTCCCGGTGATCGGCGTTCCTATCTCGACAGCGGCACTCGATGGCATGGATTCACTGCTGTCGATTGTGCAGATGCCTGCCGGGGTACCTGTCGCAACAGTTGCCATCGGAAATGCCCGAAATGCGGGGCTCCTCGCAGTGCGCATGCTTGCGATTGAAAACGTAGATCTTAGAAATGCAATGGTGAAATTCCAGGCTGACTTAAATGCTCAGGCCAAAGGGAAAGGCGAAAGTCTGCTTCCTCCGGCTACTTAATTAGCCTGTGCCATTCAATTGCTGGGCACTTATCCATGACCATCGTCATGCCCGCATCGATAACTCGCTGGGCGGCGGCTTCGTCTATGACATCAAGTTGAAACCAAACCGCCCCTGCACCAGCAGCGATGGCCTCGTCAGCAAATTCACCGGCTCGATCGGAGCGCACAAAAACATCAACGACATCTGGGATGCCAACTGCGGCTACTGCGTCGGCAATGGTCGTGTAACCCTGCTCGCCATGCACTACTTCGGCCCGTGGGTAAATCGGAACGATTCTTTTACCGTGTGCCTGAAGTACCGCTGCCACCCCGTAGGCGGCGCGGTCAGGGTTATTGCCGAGCCCCACGACAAACCAAAGCTGGCTTTCAAGGAGCAATCGGTCAACGTCGGTCCGGCTCCCGTAAAGGCCGTTCATCATTAGGCCGTCGGGCGCCCAAGAGCGCGATATGTCCAGCCGGCGGCACGCCAAACTACTGGATCAAGGCGATTACGAGCATCGATTAGGTGGCGCTGACGCGCTGACGATCCAAGGGTTGTGGGATCAAAGTCTCGATACTCCGGCCATTCGGTCAGGTGCAGCACGAGCTCGGCAGCGGCTAGCGCTTCGGCTAAATCCCCAACATAAGTCAGAGTTGGATAAACGCGGGCGGCATTTGCTAGCGCCTTCGGATCGTGCACTACTACATTGCCGCCGGCATTATGGATCGCCGCGGCAACGGCAAGGGCTGGTGAATCCCGAACGTCATCGCTATCAGGTTTAAATGCGGCCCCAAGTACCGTGACGTTTTTCCCGGCGAAGGAGCTATCAAGGGCAGCCCGTGCGAGGTCCACCGTGTGGGTGCGCTGGCGCAAATTGATTTGATCCACCTCGCGCAGGAAGGCTAGGGCTTCTTCGGCACCGAGTTCACCGGCCCGGGCCATGAACGCGCGAATATCTTTGGGGAGGCAGCCTCCGCCAAAACCTAAGCCGGCCGCAAGGAAGCGGTTACCGATACGCGGGTCGTACCCAATTGCCTCAGCAAGTTGGGTGATGTCGGCACCCGCGGCCTCGCAAACCTCGGCCATCGCATTAATGAATGAGATCTTTGTGGCGAGAAATGAATTAGCGGCAACTTTAACAAGCTCGGCGGTGGGAAAGTCGGTTACAAGGAACGGTACATCCTGCGCGATAAGTGGCGCATAAACCTCGCGAAGTAGATCTTCGGCGCGCTGGCTGCGTACACCGACGACGAGGCGATCAGGGTGCAAGGTGTCGGCGACGGCAAAACCCTCGCGGAGAAATTCAGGGTTCCACGCGACTTCAGCAGTTGGTGCGGTCAGTGCCAATTGCTCGCCGAGCAACGTTGCGGTACCAACCGGAACCGTTGACTTACCGACAACCAATGCGCCGGCACGCAGGTGCGGTGTCAGGGCTTGGATGGATCCGAAAACTTGGGATAGATCGGCGGCATTAGCCCCGGCCTGCTGTGGGGTACCTACACAGATGAAGTGGATATCAGCGCTGGCAGCGGCCTCGGCCATAGAGGTGGTGAATCGGAGACGCCCGGCCGCAATATTGCGGGCCAAGACCTCGGGAAGGCCGGGCTCGTAGAACGGTACGCGTCCACTCTGCAAAATCTCGACCTTGGCCGGGTCAATATCTACCCCGATGACCTCGTATCCCAGCTCGGCCATGCAGGCGGCGTGGGTGGCACCTAAATAGCCGGTTCCGATGACAGAGAGTCGCAGGGTCACACCTTTAGACTATCGGCCCTCTAAGGTGCTGTTCGTGGGCATTCCCGGGGTCCGGATCCGCGCTCGCGCCTATCAGTGGCGAGTCGAGGCGGCATCGATTGAGCAGCTCCAGCAATTGTGCGTCACAAGTGTCGGTGCGGCGGAGGTGACGAGCCTTGAAATTCGGGTCGCAAAATGGTCGCCACCCAAAGGTTGGGTCGGGGCGCCCAAATTGCCGGGCCTGGTCTCTTACCTGGTTGAGCCACGGGGTGCCGGTGCGCAGGTAATTTTGACTTGGCACGAGCCAATTGATATCGCACTGGCGCTCGCCGCTGCGTTGCGCTGCCTGCGCCCAATCAGTGAGTTTGGCGTCGGGTCGATGTTGACACTGGCACCGGGGTTGCCGGCCGCCGCCGCTGCGCTCGCGGCTGGTACTCGTGATGTGCTGTTACCAGAGCGGGCTATCCACGCACACCTGCGCCGGTGCGACACCTTGGTCGTGCCGACCCCCGATTCAATGTCGGAAGTCGAGCGGGCGGTAACCGTGGTGGTATCGGGAGAAACTTGGATCGTCAATGGTGCTGAGCATTTGGTAATGGTGAACCCGAGCGTGCATAATCCAATTGGTCGGCGATCAATGGGTGCTACCGAGGTCATAGCGGCTAGCGTCGCCGGTGGAGTTCTTGAGTTGCGGGGCTCAACACTTAAACTCGAAGTCGCCGGGGATCTTAGATCCAGTGATGTTGAAGCCCTGCGGTCAGTCGGTGTGGTTAGTGCGGAGGCTGACCTCGGCCCGAGGTGGACCAATCAATTGCGCGCGTGCGGCTTAATACTCAAATCTGGCTCGGCCATCGATGACTCGACCAAAACTTTGTTGGCCGACCCGCTAGAAGCGCAGGTGTTATCGGTAAAGGCCAGGCACGATGCGCTGCGTGGTTCAACCCCGGCCGCAGCATTGGGTCGTTGGCCGTCGGTTAGTGCGGTGCTACTAACCAATCGTGAAACTTACTTGACTCATGCGCTGCAGCAAATCGCCAAATTGGATTATCCGAACCTGCAGGTTGTCGTCGGACTGCATGGTCTCGAATTGACTTCAACTCGGATCGCTGAACTGATGGATTTGGCCGGCCGCGAATTAGAGTTCATCTCGATTACGGGCAACCTGTCATTCGGTGCCGCGATGCAATTGGTAAGTCAGCGTGCCGATGGTGAACTGATTACGAAAATGGATGATGATGACTACTACGGGTCGAATCATCTATGGGATTTAGTGCTCGCTCGCATGTACTCAGGTGCACAGGTTGTGGGTAAGGCTCTAGATTGGATTTATCTTGAGGGTGAAGACACCACGGTATTTCGCCCGACGTACGCCGCCGAGAAGTACTCATTCTTTGTAGCTGGCGGAACTATTTTGGTTTCGCGAGCTGATCTTGACGGGGTTGGCGGTTGGCGCCCGGTTTCTAAATCAATTGATCGGGCCCTTTTGGAAAGGGTAAAACAAGCTGGGGGCTTGATTTATCGCAGCCATGGCCTTGGGTATATGTACGTGCGGCACTTGGCTCCACATACCGCCAGCGTTGCGAGTGAGCATTTTCTGTCAAAGACCGAGCGGACATGGCCCGGTCTGCTCCGGCACCAAATCTTCGGGACGGCGCCGTGAGTTGGACTTCGTCGCGCCAGCCGAGTGTTTCGGTGATTATGCCGGTGATCAATGAGGAGCGGCACCTGCAGCATGCGATCGACCAAATCCTTGAGCAGAACTACGTGGGTGCCCTCGAAGTAATAGTCGCGGTTGGACCATCACGGGATCGAACGGCTGCGGTTGCCGCGGATATTGCCGCGCGGGAGCACCGGGTGCGGATTGTGGAGAATCCGTCGGGCAAGACGCCTGCGGGTTTGAACGCGGCGATTGACGTGGCAATCGGCGAGGTAATTATTCGAGTTGATGGCCACGCAATGATCCCCGACAACTACGTCGCGGTAGCGGTAGAGGCGTTGAGAACTAGCGGGGCCGACAATGTCGGGGGCATCATGAATGCCGAGGGCACTACTGATTTTGAAGATGCAGTAGCGCGCGCGATGACCTCGCGTTTTGGGGTTGGGGGAGCGGCCTTTCATGTTGGGGGCGCTGCTGGGCCGGCGCTCACCGTTTACCTGGGCTGCTTTCGCCGAGAAGCACTTGAACGGGTGGGTGGTTACGACATCACCATGGAGCGGGCTCAGGATTGGGAAATGAATCTGCGCATCAGGCAAACTGGTGGCACGGTTTGGTTCACCCCTGATTTGAAAGTTACTTATCGGCCGAGAGCTTCGCTCGGGGCGTTGGCACGTCAGTATCATGACTACGGGCGCTGGCGCCGCGAGGTCGCAAGTCGACACCCAGACACGATCTCGCTTCGTTACCTGGCCGCACCGGTAGCGGTTACGGGTGTCATGCTCGGCGCAGTTATTGGCTTTCTAGGGTTGTTTCTTGGGATCACCTGGGTTGCGGCAATTGGATTCGCGGCGCCGATTGGCTACCTCTTACTCGACCTATCGGCAAGTGTTTTTGCGGCAGTAGCCAGCCCACGTTTGACCCTGCGTGCAGCACTATTGCTGCCTGCTATCTACGCAACCATGCACGGTTGTTGGGGCTGGGGCTTCCTGCGCGGTGGGGCTAGGCCGTCATGAAGATAGGTGCGCTCTTTAGTAAATCAGCATCGAAGCCATTGCGCTGGTCGGTGGTGGCGCCATCGCCAAAAGGAGAGGCCGGCCTCGTCTGGGGCGACACTTGGTTCGCTGCCGATTTGGCGGAGGCGCTGCGTCGGCAAGGTCAAGATGTAGCAGTGGTTCACCGTGGCGGCGCCGAAGCTGCGGCACGTGATCGCGATGACGTCGTTTTAGTTTTACGGGGTCTGCGCCGGGTGCGCCCACGGCGTACTTCATCAGGTGGCAGCGCCACGACTTGGATGATGTGGATTATTTCGCATCCTGAATTGATCGAGCCTGATGAGTTAGCTGAGTATGACTCGGTATTTGCCGCGAGCCAATCCTGGGGTGATCCTGCGGTTGTTACCCCACTCCTGCAGGCAACTAATCCAAAGCGGTTCAACCCACAAGCCGGTGTGCCCGACACCGGTGACGATCTGCTCTTCGTGGGTTCAACCCGCGGTACTTTTAGGCCGATTATCAAAGATGCTTTTACGGTGGGCGGCGATGTCGCGGTTTATGGGGTGGGCTGGGAGACATTCCTAGCGCCGAATCAGATTCGCGCCGATCATCTGCCCAATGTTGAGCTGCCCACCGCCTATGCCAGCGCCGGAGTTGTTCTTAATGACCACTGGCCGCAAATGGCCGCTGACGGCTTCTTATCTAATCGACTATTTGATGCGGTGGCGACCGGAGCCAGAGTTGTTTCTGATCCGGCAAGCGGGCTCGAGAGTGTTTTTGGTACGTCGGTACGCACCTATGAAGGCACCGAGGAATTGCGGTCGTTGCTGACGGGGGAGCGCGATAGCGTATTTGGAGACCGGTCCGCTCGGCTAGCCGCTGCCGATCAAGTTGCAAGGTTACATAGTTTCGATGAGCGTGCCCGGGTTCTTATTGAGCGAGTGCAATTGCTGAGGGCGAGGCCACCTAGTGGCGGACATGGCTAAGCCCCGAGTCGTCATCATCGCCAACAACATCAATGAACTCGGTGGGGCGCAGCGCATTGTTCATGTTCTGGGTCAGGGTCTTGCTGAGCGCGGGTACCCGACCAACCTAGTTGGCGTTTCGCCCCACCCCCTAAGTCACCAATATGTCGCGCACCCGGCGTACCAATCGACGACACTCATGAGTCAAGAATGGCCGCCTGCCATTGCGCCAACTCGACCTTTAGGTAAGTACCGTCCGGCGTTGCGAAAACGAAATAGAACTCGGCAGCGGTTGCAGGTGGAATCAGTGGATCGGTTGCGCGAAGTTCTCTCCGCCGGCCCACCGGGGGTGATTATCTGTGCCCAAGTGAAGGCCATGAGAGTGCTGCAGGAGGCGGGCTGCGACGGCTGGGCGGTGATCGGGCAATACCACGCCTCCTTCGAAGCTGCAGCGGGTAGCCGCGACCTGCGTCGAGTCTTAAGGAACTATCGCGACGTAAGCACGGTGGCGTTCTTGACCGCCGAAGATGCGGCGCAATTCGCGGACGCAGGTATGCAAAACACTCGATGGCTTCCAAATCCACTTGCATACTGGCCCGTCGATGCGGCGAAACTCGCTGGGCGAACGGTGACCTATCTCGGCCGGCTTTCGACTGAAAAAGGGCCAGGGATTTTATTGGATGCGTGGAGCCGACTAGATCCGCGCTTTGCTAGTTGGCGCCTTCAGTTTGTTGGCTCCGGACCTTTAGAAGCGACACTTCGCGCCCAAGTGGCCGCCCTCGGGCCAGCCGGTTTGCAAATTGATTTTCGACCACCGGTGGAAGATCCGGACCGAGTACTCCTTGATTCGGATGTGCTCGCGTTGCCGTCCTTAACCGAAGGATTCCCGTTAGTTTTGTCCGAGGCGATGGCCTGCGGCCTGCCGGTTGTCGCAGCGGATTGCGCTCCGGGTGTTCGGGTACTGGTCAGTGACGGGGTCAACGGGCTACTCGCCGTGCGCGGTGATTCCAGAGATTTTGCGGAGCAGTTAACTCGGGTAATGGACTCCATTGAGCTACGGCGATCACTCGGTGCGGCGGCGCGCACTTCAGTTGAGTACCTTCAGGCTCGGAGAGTTTTGGACCAGTGGGAGGCACTTATCGCTGAAGTTATAGGTGCGCGTTAGCACGGGATAGATCCTCTTCAAAATCAACCTCGACGGCGAATAGGTCAGTAATATCGAGTGGGGTTACTTTGGTGCCATCTTGGTTAATCGTTATTTCAATCCCACGCTCGAAATAGTCACTGTCGTCGCACGCAGCGAGTCCGAGAATTAAGTTGGTGCGGTCACTTGAGCTCACGTAATTAATCCCGACGGCTTCACCGAGTGCATCTGTGACCTGTTTGGAGAGAAGCGCCACGTATCCGGATTCGTCGACGGTGTACTTGACCTCCTCCTCGCCAACCAAGGAAGTATTGACGCAGATGAAGGATTTATCTGTATCAATTAACTCTTGAGCGCGGACCAGTACTTGGGCATCGAAAACCACATCACCGTTCATCCAGAGAACCCCGCCGGGGGGTGCAAGTCGTAGGGCTTTGAGCAGGCTTCGGTTGGTGTTGGTTTGGTCATAAGACTCGTTGTAGATGTATGAAACATTCGGGAATGCCTCAAGGATTAGTTCGAGCTTAAATCCGACAACAGTGGTGACCCTAAGTTCGTCACCGAAAACTTTGGTGAGGTTGTCAATTTGCTGACCCATAATGGTGCGACCATCGATCAATCGGGTTAACGGCTTCGGCCAAGGTGTACCCAGCCGGGTGCCCATTCCGGCGGCCAAAATCACTGTATTTACCGTCATGATGGCCTCGGACCCCGGTGGCACAGGCGGCGGCTCAGCGACCGCGAAACGCGCTCGGGATGGAGCATAAATACGGATTCATGAGGCACTGGCCTATCGTAACGGGGTGCGCACTTTCTGGGAGCATCGTCGCGTGCTCCGCATGTTGGTCCTTCGGGACCTGCAGAGGCAGTACACCAAATTCCGGCTGGGCTATCTGTGGACCCTCCTAGAGCCACTCGGGATGGCGTTGGTGATGTGGTTTGTCTTCACCCAACTTTTAGGTAGTAGCAATTTGGGACTGCAGCCCTACTTCCTGTTCCTCACGGTCGCGATTTTGCCATGGTGGTGGTTCTCGAGGGGTGTATCGGGGGCGGCGAGAGTTTTCAGGCGTAACCCGGCGATTCTTCGGCTCAGTCTCTTACCCACGAGAATCTGGGTGCTCCGCGTTGTTCTGGTTTCGATGGCGGAGTACTTACTTTCGCTCCCGGTTATTTTGATAGCCATGCTCGTTACGCGCACCGCGCCTGGGCCGCTAATCGTGCTATTCCCGGTTGCGATCATCGTTCAATTCTTCTTGATGTACGGCTTGGCGATGATGATCGCTGCTGGCGCGGCGGTCATTCCCGATTTAGCCCGCATCGTTCGAATTGTGCTTCGGGCGACTTTTTATCTCTCACCTATTTTGTATTCGATTGCTAATATCCCAGCCGGAGCGCAAGTGCTTGCGGCTTTTAATCCACTAGTTGGCGTTCTGGGCCTCTACCGGATCGGATTTTGGCCGACCGAAATCGAGTCACTTCCGAACTACGGTATTTCCATTGGGATCACGGCCGCAATTTTCATCGCAGGTTCGGTGGTTTTCCATCGCCTTGAAGGCCGAATCTTGAAGGAGGCCTGATTTGGCCCGCCGACGGTTGGACCCGCATTTGGATTCGATGATGATTTTTTCCGGTGTCGGCCTCAACATCCTGAAGGAGCGGCGCCGCCAAGGTGGTAGCCGTCGGAACCGGCTTCGTAGGTTGGCAGGGGAGCAAAGTCGAACGACGTCATGGATCCTTCGGGGGGTGACCACTCGTATTGAAGCGGGTGAATCGGTGGCGGTGTTGGGGCTTAAGAACTCCGGGCGCACTGAGTTCGTCAGATTGGCTGCGGGCACCTTGATTCCGGACGAGGGATCGATTTTGCGGCGGCAATCGATCCTTCCGATGATTGATCTACGTCGAGCCTTTGAGCGCGGATTCACCATCCGCCAAAACAGTTATTTACTAGGTGGCTTGCTGGGGATGACGCCCAAAGAGGTTGAGGGAGCCTTACTTGAAATCGTCGAGACCGCCGAATTCACTTCGAATATCGACAAGTACATGGGGGGCGTTTCAGCACTAACCCGCCAGAAGTTGGCCTGGGCTATTGCGATGGCGACCAAAGCGAATGCATTTGCGATTGATGAAATGCTCGTGGTGGGTGACCCCCAGTTTCAAGCGAAATGTATCGCGCATGTGCACCGGTTGAAGGCCGATGGGGCAACTTTCTTGGTTGCAACCGATGTGCCTCGCAAGTTCGAAGGTTTTTTTGAACGAGCCATTGTTTTGCACAACGGTTCCGTTTTATTGGACGGGGCATTTGCCGATGGGCTCGCAGTACTTCGAGAATTGCGCCTTGCAAACTCCGCGGTCGAGATAGAGGCCGATATCGAAACCGAAACCGAAACCGAAACCGAAACCGAAACCTGGAAGGATGGCCGGCCGTGATCGAGCGTCCAGCGCGTCCCACGGTGGCCGAGGTTCGTGAGGTTGGCCAACCGCCATCGGTGCGTGGCCGAGCCAATTCAGAGCATTGGGTTGCAGATGTGTATTTGCGCGCGATCTCGCCTTATCTGACACGAGTGTTACTTCGCACTTCGATCAGCGCTAATCAGGTGACCTGGCTGATGATCGCCTCAGGAGTTTCAGCGGCGCTCGCCCTCTTGATCCCGGGGTTACCTGGTGCGGTGCTTGCGGTTTTTCTCGGGCAATTGCAAATGCTCTGGGATTGCTGTGATGGTGAAGTCGCGCGGTGGCGCCAGACCTCTTCACCCAAAGGAGTGTTCCTTGATCGAGTTGGTCACTACACCACGGAGGGGTTAATCCCGATCGCATTGGGCTTGCGGGCCGCGGGCTTCCCAAACCCGGGCTGGCTTGACAGCATTTGGCCGCTGCTTGGTGCCCTGCTGGCAGTAATAATCCTTTATAACAAAGCGCTGAATGACATGGTTCATGTCTCGCGCGCTTACAACAACATGCCGCGACTGGAAGACAAGGCGACCGTTGGTGTCCCGCAATCAAGTGGCCTACGGAGTTTGCGGTCTCTGGTGCGGTTTTTCCCGTTCCAGCGCGCATATCACTCGGTGGAGTTGACCATCTTGGCTTTGCTCGCTGCCGTTGTAGATGCCATCGCGGGCGGATTAGGCGGTACTCGGGTACTTGTTTCCGCGCTGGTTATTTTGGGCATCGTAACCATAATTGGTCATCTACTTTCGATTCTTTCATCGAGTAAACTGAAGTGATACCGTGACAGTTAGTCCGGTCGATACAGCGCATTTCGCAGTGGTGATATTGACGATGGGCCAGCGGCCCGCGGATTTGCACCGTGCCATTGAGTCAGTACTCGCTCAACATGATGTCAACGTAGATGTGGTCGTAGTTGGCAATGGCTGGCAACCGGTTGATCTACCTGCTGGGGTAAAGGCACTTCACCTTCGAGAGAATTTGGGTATCCCAGCCGGCCGCAACGCGGGTGTGCCACTGGTAGCCGGTGAGCTGCTGTTCTTCCTTGACGATGATGCATCGCTGCCAGACGAACTATTCCTGCGAACCGTGGCTGATCGTTTTGCCAATGATCCGAAACTGGGGCTAATTCAGCCGCGGGTTGTTGACCCAACGGGTTTGCCCGCCCCGCGCCGCTGGGTCCCAAGGCTTCGTGTTGGGGATCCGGGTGAGCCAAGTGCAGCGACCGCACTTTGGGAGGGTGCGGTAGCCATCAGGCGACCGCTTTTCGCGGCAATCGGTGGTTGGCCCGCTGAGTTCTTCTACGCCCATGAAGGTATTGACGTGGTTTGGCGGGTTTGGGATGAGGGTTTCGTGCCCTGGTATGCAGCAGATTTAACCGTTAACCACCCGGTAATTGATCCGGCTCGCCACGATGTTTATTACCGAATGAACGCGCGCAACCGGGTGTGGTTGGCACGGCGCAATCTCCCGGTGGTGCTCGAGCCGTTCTATGTGGGCACCTGGGTTGGTTTGACATTGGCCCGAGTACATGACCGGGCGGCGCTTAAAGCTTGGTTCCAAGGCTTGGGCGAAGGTATGCGTATTAAGCCGGTGGGGCGCCGCGCGATGAAGTGGCGCACCGTCTGGGCGATGACCAAAGCAGGGCGCCCGCCAGTTATCTAAAGCCCCGTTGAGTGGGGGCTGGGACGCTCGTTTACTGCGCGCAGAATGCTTCGTCAGCGGTGTTGATGTTTGCTGTTTTATCTTCAGCGAGATCGGTGATTTCGACCGGTGTGATGGCGGTAAAATCACTGCCAATAATCAAGGTCATGGTTTGGCCAGATTTCTTGACCGGCTCACCTGTTGCATCGGTGGCGGCGATCAATGTCTTGGCTGAGACGTCCCATCGCGGGTCGTACTGCGCGGTGGTGGTTGTGACGGTATTTGTGTCGGCGTTACCAACTTCACCGACTCTAAATCCTTCATCACTTAATTGCTTGGCAACCTTCTTTGCCATGCCTTTGGTCGCAGTGCCATTTAAAACATTGACCCGGATCATCTCTGGTTGAACTCGCAGGAGAGTTTCGCCGGATCCACCATTTGGTGGCCACGGTGTGTCATTAGCGATGGCTGCCCAGATAGGTGCACCTTTTTTAGGGCTAGCGAGCACGGTGGCGCCATCGCCACTGGGATACCAAGGCATCGTGACAAAAGTAATGTTGTTCGGTTTGAGGTCTTTCATGCTCAAAGCGAGGGTCTGTAAATTTTGAATGTCTGCAAGTTGCGGGTCGGCGGTCAGCGACTGCGTTGCCGCATCAAGAATGCTGAGCATGGTCGCGGGATTCAGTAAGGTGCCACTTGATAAAACCGATCGCACGAGTGAAGAAAGGAAGGCTTGCTGTCGGCGAATGCGCGAAGTGTCAGAGCCATCGCCAAGGGTCTTGCGGGCGCGGACGAAAGCTAGGGCTTCTTCCCCCTGCACAATGTGCTTGCCTTTGCTCAGCACCAGCCCGCTAAGCGGGTCATTGACCGCTTCGCTAACACAAATCTCTACACCGCCGATTGCATCAACAATTCGCTTGAATCCGCCGAAATCAACGAGCATGAAATTGTTTAGATCAAGTCCGGTTAGTTCTTCGACTGCTTTGAGGGTACAACCAGGGCCACCAAGTTGGATGGCGTCGTTGAAGCGGCCCTGATAACCACCCGTGCTTTGCCCGTCCTTCTTGCATTTTGGCAAAGTGATCAAAGTGTCGCGCGGGATACTAACGGCGATCGCGGATTTTCGGTCGGCGCTCACATGTAACAAAATGGTGGTGTCAGAGCGTTGCCCGGTGATTTTGCTAGCGCTGCCAAACCCGCCATTGCCTTTGCCCGATCGGGTATCGCTGCCCATCAATAAAACATTCAGGGGGGCGTAGGTGCCGGTGATTTCGTCCACCTCTGCGATGGGCTCTGGTGCACTGCTTGGGGACCCAACCTGCTCAGAGACATCAACCGCGGTGATATTGCCTTCTAGGCGCCCGAGGAGCAAATTCACTCCGGCGCCGACCAAGGTCGCACCTAAAATGGCAGCCGCCAGCACCATCGTCAGGACTCGAGTCCAGCGGCCGGGCCGAGCTGCTTGCGACATTATTGCGAAAGCCTTCCTTGGGGGACTCCCATCGTAGGTGGGCCTCGCCCACTATTAACGCACCGTTTGGACGCTCGGGGGCGGCGCGCCGTTCCATGGCCCGGTTGGTAGCTGTTACTCCTGGGGCATGTGAGGATAGTGGGATGGTGGCTTCCCCCGCACCCGGCCGGCTCGCTGGGTTTTTAGCAGTGGTGCTCGCGGGCGCTCTGGTGGCCAGCCCTGCGGCCCAAGCGGGCGAGGTTCCTCCGGCTTTCGCGCTCGTCGGCAGCGGTTGGGGTCACGGGGTTGGCCTTTCGCAATGGGGTGCTTATGGGATGGCCAAGGAGGGGATGGACGCCACCACCATCGTTTCGCATTACTTTTCAAATACCGAGGTAATCGCTACCCCGGACGACATGGATATCCGAGTCGGCGTCCTCATCCAAGTTCCGGGGGCGCAGGTGCGCAGTGAGGTGCTCGAAGCCGGCGGCGGCGCCATCGAAGTCACGGTCGGCGGCACTGTCGTAGTGGGTGGTCCGGCCGATGTCTTCACTTTCACCCCGGGTGATGGCAGCGTAAGTGTGCAGCGCTCACTCGATGGGGTGATAACCGACTTGGGTAGTGCGACAAGTGCAACCGTGCATTGGGCTGGCACCAGAGCCCCGGGCACCGCCGCGGGTGCGGCTACTTTGTTGAATGTCACCGGGCCAAAAGGTCGATTCAACACCCCGGGGCATCGTTATCGGTTTGGGTATTTTGACATGGTTCCGGTGTCAACATCTGCGGGGCCGCGACTAAATGTCGTCAACAGCGTGCGGGTGCACGATGAGTACCTTTACGGAATTTCTGAGGTTTCAAATTCCTGGCCGGCCGCTGCGATGCAGGCTCAGGTAATAGCAGCTCGTTCCTACGCCTTGTCGAAAGTTAAACACGGTGTACGTAAGCCGTGTGCGTGTCATCTTGACGATGGCGATGGTCCATATTCTGACCAGTTCTTCACCGGATGGGCTAAAGCAAGTAGTGCTTCGGGCAACCTTTGGGTTGACGCGGTCAACGCAACCCATGCGAGTGAAACCACCGGGTTGGCAGTGCTGTATGCCGGTGTGCCGATTAGTGCGTTTTATACCTCATCAACTGGCGGAATGACCCAGGCGAGCAAGGATGCTTGGGGCGGGGCATTGCCGTTTGCGGTAAGTGTTGATGATCATTGGTCACTTATCCCGCAAAACACCAACGCGTCTTGGACGGTAAATGTCCCGCAGGCGCGAATGGCTGCGGTGTTTGGGCTGCCCGATGTTGGAGTTCTTGGTATCACCGAACGTTATACCTCTGGGGCCGTCAAGAAGATACGGGCAACCGCCTCCGACGGCACGGCAAAAGAGCTGAGCGGGACTGCATTTCTAACGCGGCTAAAACTCAAGTCACCTTATGTAATTTCGGTAAATGGTGATGCCGGCGTGCCCGTTGCCGTCCCGGTAACGGCATCTGGCGCCACCGCTCCGATAACGGTCTCGATGAATATCGGCCCGACGATGACACCAAAGGAGGGTTCGTCCCTTAGCTTCCGGGGTCAAGTGGCTCCGGCAACCGCAGGCATACAAGTTGATCGCCAGATGCTTGTCGACGGTCAATGGAAAACAGTTGCGACGAAAACCACGAAAGCCAATGGCTCGTATTTGTTCAAGGTGAAAAAGGCGGTGCCCGCCGGTGCGGTCTATAGCTATCGAGTGGTCGCATTTCAAAATGGTGCGGCGGTCGCGCAAAGTGCGGAAAGTGTAATTACGGTCCTTCCCAAAAAGCCGTAACTCCCTCTTGCGAGATCACCGATGCCCGGTCAAATGGCCCATCGCTGACCACCACGGAACCAACTCCTAGCAGTGGAACAAGTGGTGCAAGTAGGTAGCCGCCGAGATCGTCAAGCTGGGGATTGGGAATTAGTAGGCGATCACTTTGAGTAAGACCCAACTGGACTAAACGCATCTTGGCCCGAGCAATTAACTCCGAGATTGAGCACTCTTCACCCCCGAGGATCAGTGCTGTCACCTCGCCGGAAACCGGTTCGGCATAAAACGAGTCGGGCTGTAGTCGAATTACGGAAGCCGCATCAATGCAACCAGCTGGTAGGTCGGTAATCGGCAGGCCGAATGGATGAAGTGAAACCACCACCGGCTCCTCGCAGCCGCCTTGAAGGGCCGCCGCGATGCCATCGGGGCCACAAACGGTTAGCGCAGCTGTTTCCGGCTCACCTTCGACGTCGAGGCTTACTCCAAGACTCCAGGTGGCCAAAGACCAAACAACGCGTTGCCAGTGCCAAGGTAGATAAGCGGCGATTCGATCCCCGGTTTCAAGGCACCACTCATCGCGCAAGGCTCCAGCGAGCTTCGCAACCGCATTTTCTAGTGATGTTGAAGAGAGTTCGGTGCGAGTAGCCCCAAGAAAGGTAACCGCGGGTACGGCGCCAAAGTCCAGGCGGCGCTTGGTGAGTAGATCCCATACTGGATTGGCCACCTGATCAACATACTCAGGGGGCTGTGGCACGCTAGCGCCGTGACCGAAGCCGTCTTGTTGGTAGGAGGTCAGGGCACCCGACTGCGCCCGCTCACGATCAATACCCCCAAGCCCATGCTCCCGGTGGCCGGGGTGCCCTTCACCGTGCACCAAATCACCCGCGCTCGAGACGCCGGGGTCACCCGAATTGTGCTGGCCACTTCGTATCGCGCTGACGTTTTTCAGGAGTTCATCGATGGTGCCGATCTGGGCATCGAGATTGTGATCGCCACGGAGGATCAACCACTGGGTACAGGTGGTGCGATTCGACACGCACTGCCATATCTACAAAGTGGTGCCGATGAGCCCGTGTTGGTTTTCAATGGCGACGTGTTGTCGGGTCTCGATATTGGCGCCCTTGTTAGACATCATGTCGATGGCGGTGCCGACGCGACTTTGTATTTGACTCCGGTTGCTGATCCTCGAGCGTTTGGATTGGTGCCGACGGATGCTTTTGGCAGAGTTACGCAATTCCTTGAAAAGCCGCAGACGCCGGAGGAAATTGTCACCGATCAGATCAATGCAGGCTGCTACGTTTTTCGCCGAAGTGTCATCGATTCGATCCCAGGCGGCAGACCAGTGTCGGTCGAGCGTGAGACTTTCCCCGCATTACTGGCCGCCGATTCTTTGGTTCAGGGAGTTGTCGATCGGGGTTACTGGCTTGATCTCGGTACACCGATGGCATTTGTTCAAGGCTCACGTGATTTAGTCCTAGGCATCGCGCCGTCACCTGCGGTCCCAAACCCTGGTGCCTATTTGGTTCTGGATGGGGCGGAAATCGCCAGCGACGCGGTGCTGACCGGCGGTTCGGCAATTGGCCGATGCGCGCAAATATCTTCAGGTGTTCTCGTTGACGGCTCCGTGGTGTTCGACGATGCCCGAATCGCCGATGGAGCACGGGTCACCGGCAGCATCATCGGCGCTGGCGCCACTGTTGGTGCAAATTGCGTTATCGATGGAGCGGTAATCGGTGATGGCGCAAGCATCGGAGCCGGAAATGAATTACTTGCCGGGGTACGTATTTGGCCTGGTGTGCAACTTCCACCCGGTGCACTTCGATTTTCTAGTGATGCTTAGCAAAGAATTTATTGGCTTTCAGCTAACAGGTGGCGAGATCATGAAAGCACCCACCGTGCGCTCATCTCGTTGACTTGGCTGCATCGCGGCATGGCCAACAGCGAGGGCGCCGAGGGGTTGGTAACTAGGTGGTAGTTGCAACACGGAATTGACTACATCCGCGCAAAACATTGTCGAAGAAATCCAAGCTGAACCGACCTCTTCGGCGGCCAAAGTGATCATTAGGTTCTGGACCGCAGCTCCGCCTGCGACCATGAACATATCGCGTTCAGCCGCGGTGCGCGCTTTGTCCGCGTACTTATGCGAACCTGAAGCTAAATCAATGAATGCAAGGATTATGACCGGTGCGGTGTGCAGGATGTCACCGCGCGCGACTCGCCTTTGAATCGAATCCTCGACGACACCATCAGTATTTTGTAGATCAATAACCCAACGATCACCCATCGCGGTGAGCAGGGATTTGCGGATCGGCTCATCTCGTAGCACGAGGAAGCGCCAGGGCGTGGAGTGGTGGGGTGCCGGTGCCGTGATAGCCGATGCGATGGCTCGCTCGATTACCTCATCATCGACCGGTCTATCAATGAAATTTCGCACGGTACGTCGGTACCACCCGGCGGTGGCCCGACCGTGTTGCACGGCCTCTGCGGTCCCAAGGGGGAATAGGTCATCGGCTAAAGGGCGAACAATGGCACTAGCCCCAGGCCCAAACTCGGCACCGACATAGTGACCCATCCCGCGAACAACGGCTACCGGGCTGCCGTCGATCTTGCCCTTAACTAGGTCGGCGGCCGCGGCGATTTCGTCGGCGATCGCAATCACCGTCATCTCCAAGGTGCGTCCGAAGCCGTCGATGCGCCCGGTGTGGTCATCGAGCACGGTGATGCCGGCGGCACCGATAGCGACATCGGTGACACCAAGGCGCCATGGGCGCCCCATGGTGTCAGTGATGATGACGGCTAAATGTTTGCCGGTAGCGACCTGAAGTTGAGTTAGGAGTTCGCGTGCAGATGCATCGGGATCGATGGGCAGCAGGACTACGTGACCAGCTTCAACATTGCTCGCATCGACTCCGGCGGCGGCCATAACTAATCCATGCTGGGTTTGAACAATTTTAGTAATTGCTTGCGGGGTTGATTTTGTCGCGACAATGCGTACAGTTTCAGCATCGATCGCGGCTTCACGTGAGTGGGCAGCGATAATTCGCCCCTCGGCTTTCGAAATGATCTTGCTGGTAACGACGACAACGTCGCCATCGGCAAATCCGGCCGTGCCGTCTGGCCAAGTAATTTCGGTTGCAGTAATTATCGCCGCGAGATCCTCGCCGGGTGTGATCGAGCCAATACCTGAAACGGTGGTTATTTGCAGTGCTGCGTTCGGCGGCATGCTCATGTCATGCTCTAACGGCCTGCATGCATTCGGCAGCCATCTTGGCGGTTGCGGCGACATCGGTCATCATCAGCGGTACAGCGCGACAGGAAATACCAAGGGCGACAACTTCATCAACGATTTCAGCATCAACTTCATCGACTAGCCAGGCGTCAATAAAGCCGCCCGCGGTACGCGCTCCGTAATGCGCTGCAACTGCAGCCGCGGACGTCGCGACTCCGATGGCTTGTAGACATGAATCGGCCATGCCGCGAACCGGTGCACCGCCGACTATGGGGGAGACTCCGACAACTGGTGCGGTAGCTCCGCGGATAGCTTCGGCTATGCCTGGCACCGACAAGATTGTGCCGATTGAAACCACCGGGTTACTCGGCGGGAAAATAATTAGATCCGCATTTTCAATTGCATCAAGTACACCTGGTGCGGGCTTGGCGGTGTCGATGCCGATGATCGCGAACGAATGCGCAGGCAGCGCAGCCCGATATCTGATCCACCATTCCTGAAAATGAATGGCAATCTGCATTGGCCGACCGTTGTCGTCGGTGGCACCGCTGGGGTCATCGACCACGACATGGGTTTCGGCACGATCATCACTCATCGGCAATAAAATTACCCCGGGCTTCCAGCGTGCGCAAAGCGCGGCGGTGACCTCGGTCAGTGAGTACCCGGCGGCAAGTGACTGGGTGCGCACCAGGTGCGTGGCGATGTCTTTGTCGCCGAGACCAAACCAGGTTGGTTCGACACCATAACTGGCTAATTCGGATTTGGCCGTGAAAGTTTCGCCCTCGCGCCCCCAACCACGCTCGGTGCTGATGCCCCCGCCGAGGGTGTACATCACCGTGTCGAGATCAGGGCAGATGCGCAGGCCATGCACCCAGATGTCGTCACCGGTATTGCCGATAACGGTGACCTCGGCGGTGGTGCCCCCTTCCCCATCGGGGTAGGCGCCGGCCAGGTGGGCGAGCAGGCCTCGGATAAATCGGGATCCGCCGATCCCACCAGCAAGTGCAGTGATGCGCATGGGCGCATTCTCTCAGGTGGTAAAACTCATCGGCGTGGTGCTAACCGATCGGGTATTTTTCGTGGTGGAGTTAGGGTGTTACGACGCCCCTCGAAGGGGGCAAAAACTTGAATTCTCCACAAAATCGGTCGTTTTTGGTGAATTTTGTTAATTTCTTGTCCGATATGTCGCAATCTAACTTGACTTATGCGAATTACACCCGTGTAATACTCCTGGTCAGCTAATGTGGGTGACGAAGCAGTAACCACTTGAGTTCGTAAGTTAAGGAGGTCCCTGCGTGAGCGACATGGTGCTAGTGCCACTGGCTGAAGTTGAAGAGTTGGCATGGCAGGGACTTGCGCTTTGCGCGCAGACAGATCCGGAGGCTTTCTTCCCCGAAAAGGGCGGCAGCACCCGCGAAGCCAAGAAAGTCTGCCAGTCTTGCGAAGTTCGGGTCGAATGCTTGGAATTCGCCCTGGCGCAAGATGAGCGATTTGGTATCTGGGGTGGGCTCTCTGAGCGTGAGCGGCGTCGCCTAAAGAAGCGGGCCGGCTGATCAGAAGCAATTTGCTTTTGCTGCTGCAAACTTGTAGCCGGTTACAGTGGGTAGGTGGCGGGCCAGATGGACGAGAACCAAGTTGGCGGCGAGGCCGGTGGCACCGACCAGCTGACCACCGAGTGGTTCAGCACGGAAGACGAATTTGAAGTCGCCTACGAGCCCGGGCTGCCGCGCCGCCATCATCATGTAACTGCGGTACTCGTTAGCCACGAGGGCGCGACCTGGCTGCCAGCAGCACTGACAAACCTTGCTGCGCAGACCCGCCCTCCCGAGGCCGTCGTGGGCGTCGACACGGGTTCTACCGATGGCAGCCTGAGTCAACTTCGCGCCGCATTCGGCTCAGATCGGGTGGTGGCCGCTGAATCCAAGCTGGGTTTTGGCGACGCGGTTCGTGCGGGAGTTGCCCACGTTGGTCAAGTGCGGGTTGCACCAAGTGATGAGCCGGTTGAAGAACTTGTTGAATGGCTTTGGTTACTGCACGATGACAGCGCCGCTGACCTTGCCTGTCTTGAGGCACTACTCAATACGGCTGATGACAATCCGAGCGCGTCAATTCTTGGCCCGAAGATTCTTGGGTGGCACGACCGGAGATTGCTGCTCGAAGTTGGTGTCAGCATCACGAGCTCGGGGCGTCGGTACACGGGCTTGGAGCGCCGGGAGCATGACCAAGGCCAGCACGATGGGGTACGCGATGTCTTGGCTGTTAGCTCGGCCGGCATGTTGGTGCGCCGCGAGGTTTGGCAGCGCCTCGATGGCTTTGATCGCGCCTTGCCGTTATTTCGTGACGATGTCGACTTTTGTTGGCGCGCCCACCTAGCTGGCGAACGGGTATTGATTGCGACCGACGCGGTTCTTCATCACCGGGAGGCGGCGGCGCACGGACGCCGAGCCGAAGACTTTGCCCCGCGCCCGCATCGCATTGACCGGGAGGCTGCGGTGCACGTATTGCTCGCGCATACCTCGGTAGTCGCGAGTCCATTTCTTGCATTGCGCCTCTTTGTCGTCAGCGCGGTGCGTTCGGTCGTGTACCTGCTAGGTAAAGATTTTGATGCGGCTCGTGATGAAGTCGGAGCCGTACTTGATGTCGCACTGCACCCGGCTCGCCTACGTGCCTCGCGCCGGCTTAGTGCCCGTACGGCGACCGAGCCGTACTCGGTGATCCGGTCTTTGCGTCCAAGTGCTTGGGCGCAACTGCGTCAGGGTCTTGAACTCATGGCCGGGATCGCAACTACTAGTAGCGCCGCACTCAGCGCCTCAGTCAGTGCACTTGATTCTGGCCCAGTTGATGACGATGCGGCCTATTTGGATTCATCAGGGCCGAGCTTATTTAGGCGGGCACTATTCAGACCAAGTGTGCTATTCATTTTCGTATTGACTCTCTTCGCGCTGATCGCGATGCGCAACATGTGGTGGGGCGACGGCGTCCTGCAAGGCGGTGCACTGTTGCCGAGTTTACCGGGCGCTAGTGACCTTTGGGGCACCTATAGTGAGGCTTGGCACAATATTGGCCCCGGATCAACTGCGCCGGCAGCGCCGTACTTGATGTTGATATTTGGTCTCGCATTTCTGCTCTTAGGCAAAGCGCAATTGGCCGTGACGGTCATCGTCGTGCTCGGGATACCCCTTGTCGCATGGAGCATGTATTTCGCGACACGGGGGCTGATCGCAGGTCGCGCGGTCCGTATTTGGGCGGCTGCCGCGTATGCGCTGGTACCGGCGCTCACCGGTGCTCTGTCAAGTGGCCGAATCGGTACCGTCATCGCCGCCATCTTGTTGCCATTTGTCGTCAGGTCGTTTGTGCGGATTGTCGGTAGCCGCGGTACCTTCCGGCGCGCGGCCGGCACCGCACTACTACTCGCTGCACTCGCAGCGGTGCTGCCCTTTACGTGGCTAATTGCGGTTGCCCTCGGCACGGCATTTAGTGTGCTATTAATTTTGGGAACTGGCGACAGTTCATGGCTGGTGATCCGCCGGCTAGCGCTTGCTCTATTCGCGCCCATCGTGTTGCTGATGCCGTGGTCCCTTGGGCTGATCACACATCCGGCCGAATTCCTTTTGCAGCCTGGTATCGAAAGTTCCGCGCTTAGCGACCCGAACGTTAATGCGGTCGACGTGTTATTGCTCCACCCCGGTGGCCCTGGCATGACGCCACTTTGGGTCACCGTCGGATTAATTTTGGCTGGGTTCGCCGCGCTGTTGCGCAGAAATAGAGCACCCTACATTTTGGCCTGTTGGGCGGTGGCGGGCAGTGCGTTGGTAGTTGGGGTACTTCAAACGGTTGTCTCGGTGACCCCCATTGACTCGGTCACGGCAATTCGCACTTGGCCGGGTGGTGCGACTTTGGTACTAAGTGCTGCGCTGATCGTGGCTGCGAGTATTGCTACCGATGGCCTGCGTGAGCGCATGGTTGGTGTCAGTTTTAATATCGGTCAACCTTTCATCGTCTTTGTCGTGGTAGTTGCCGTCTTCGCTCCGGTGCTCTCTGCGGTTTATTGGTTCTCGGTTGCCGATGGACTTTTGCGCAAGGCGCCATTTGCGGCGGTACCGGCATTTGTTGAAGCCGATGCACTAGGTGGTCAGGCACCGCGAACTTTGGTGCTGCGTCAAGATCGCGATGGTGCAGTGCAGTACACATTGGTAAACGGTGCCGGGCCCAGCCTCGGAGATGCCGATGCGGCCCCACCCGGTGAGGTGTGGGCGGCAATTGACCCGCTGGTTGCCAGTTTGGCTTCGGGGCGTGGTGGTGACGAGGTTGCGGGGCTCGCCGGCTACGGGGTGCGCTATGTGCTCTTGGCGGCAGGCACTTCAAAGTCGTTGATACCAGTCTTGGACGGCGAGCCTGGCTTGCGCCGGTTAGCAAGTGCCAGCGGTGAAGTCCTTTGGCGGATTGCCGGGGTTACTTCACGGGCGCGCCTGATAGCGGGTGCGACGGCGACTCCATTGGATGTCGTGGTTGCGCCGGCGGGCGCCGCTTGGGTTGGTATTGATCCGTATCTGGATCAGGTAATTGCTACCGGGCCTGTTGGTCGCGAACTTATTGTCGGCGCCGTGGCAGCGCCGGGCTGGCGCGCAACCGTGGTTGGCGAAGATGGGTCGCCGCAGCAAGAACTCGCGGCGCAGGTGCCAACTGGCCAACTTGGCTGGTCACAAGGATTCACCGCGCCCGCGGGTAGCGGTCAGGTCGTGATCAGTTTCGATCAAGGCCAGCGCACACTTTGGTTGTGGTTGCAGTTCGCGGTCTTATTCGTGTTGGTCGTACTAGCACTCCCGTCGCGGCAACGCCGCGACCCCGACCCAGATGACCCAGATACGAACGTTGATAGTGCACCTGAAACGAATTCCAGAACTGAGCCCGGTTCCAGAACTGAGCCCGGTTCGGCCACCCAATCAAATGTGATTATCCGATGAACAAGTTGCGCTCAGCGCGCGTTTTAGTTATCGCGATCGCGATCACCGCTTTAGTTGTTGCCGGCGGCTGGTTTATTCAACTGCGCACGCCCGTTGCTGAGCCGCCTCCACTTGCGATCGAACCAATCGGCTCGTCGGTGCTAATCTGCCCGGAGCCTGGTGCAAATGCTGAACTCGGTGTTCGGGTTACGGCGGCTGTGGTGCCCGGCCAGCCCGGCCAAGATGCCGGCTCCGGCAGCGCTCGGCTTGAGACCCTGCCCGGTAAAACTTCGGCCGAAGCGGCGATCGTTGGCCCGGGCGGGCAGGTGGAGATCGATGCCTTCGGCGAGAAATTACCGCCGATTAGAGCGATAGCGGTGGGCTCTTACGCACCCGGTTTCATTGCCGATCAGTGGGGGCGTGATCCGCGCGGCACCGGCCGTGGGTTGGCCAGCACGGCATGTGCGCCGGCTGCGTCCGAATTCTGGTTCGTGGGTGGTGGCTCGGTAGTTGGGCGACAAACCCGCGTGGTGCTCGTCAATCCGGATGAAAATGCTGCCGTTGTCGATGTTTTGATTTATGGCACGGGTGGTTTACTGGATGCACCGGGTGGTCGCGGGCTAGTAGTACCACCTGGTTCACGCTTGGCGGTGCGCCTCGATGCACTTACTCCCGGCGAGAAGAGCACGGCATTTCATGTGATCGCGCGGACCGGGCGTATTGGTGCGGCGATTGACGACCAGCAAATGTCAGGATTGCAATCTGTTGGCGCTGACTGGATTTCACCCGCGGCGGTGCCAGCCACCACGGTGTATGTGCCAGGAGTGCTCCCGGGTCTTGGTGCGCGGGTGCTCTCGGTGGTGGCTCCTGGTGAGGACGATGCCATCGTCAACATTCGCATCATCTCGTCAATCGGCACTTTCGCACCGGCCGAGCGTGACCGCGTCCAGGTACCGGCTGGCACGGTAATAAGTGTGGATATGTCAACGGTGACAGGTGGTCAACCCGTGACTTTGGAGTTGACTTCAGACCAACCGATAGTTGCGGGTATGCGGCAATTCTTTAGTGGCAAGCAAAAGCAGGAGGACACGTCGTTCACGTCAGGGGCGCAGCCATTTGACGGCCCGGCTGCGGTCAGCGGGCTTCCGGTTAGAGCTGCAACAGATGTGCGCCTGGCGATTACCGCACCCCTTGAGGCGGTGAGTGTAGATGTGGTTTTGTTGCCGTATAGCGGCCGGCGGGAGGTCTCCGTGGCGACGGCGCCGCAGCGCATCAACGTGCCCGCTGGCCAAGTTAAGTTCATTCCGCTTCGCCCACCTGCGGGTATTGATTGGTTCACCGCCGTGGTGACCCCTACGGTTGATTCCGGACCAATTTTGCTCGCCCACCGAGTACGCGAGCGCTCCCGTTATGGCGACTTGATCACCGGGTATCCGTGGGCCCCGCTACGCACCGAGGTCACGGTTCCGGCCGCCGAACAGGATTCCGGCGTCACGGTGCGCTGATGGCTGGCTGGTTTGCTCTCGGTTAGTGCGGCGCGCCGCACGAAATCGGGGTGCCGGTCGGGCTACGTTGCCGTCGTGAGTCGTCGTCGTTGTTCGAAGCCATCATGTAATGGCGCGGCGGCGTCAACCCTTACCTACGTATATGCCGACTCAACAGCGGTGCTCGGTCCGCTGGCAACTTATGCTGAGCCCCACTGCTACGACCTCTGCCAGATGCATAGTGAACGGATGACCGCACCAATCGGCTGGGAGATTGTCAGAATCACGCCTGATCCTGATGCCCTTAAGCCAACAAGTGATGATCTCGAAGCCTTGGCAAATGCCGTGCGTGAAGCTGCGCGGCCGAGGTATCAACCAGATGCGGAGCCGCCGCCACTACCTAGTGGGTCGGTCGAAGTAGCGCGCCGCGGCCACCTACGCATGTTGACGAGTGTTGAATTACCAGAGGTGCCGGCGGATCAGCTTTTTGATGAGGATTTCGAACCTAGGTAGCAGCGGTGTTGGTGAAAGCGGCACTTAGATAGCCTGAGCCCATGAGCAACTTGGACTCAACGATCTTTTCCGAGGCGAACCTAACTGCCGTTATTAAGGCCTATGACGTCCGAGGGGTATATCCCCAGCAACTAGACGAAAATCTCGCCCATGCGGTTGGTGCAGCTTTTGTTCGGGTAGTCCGGGCCGCGGTGCGCGATGGTGGGCCTGGAGTGATTGCAATTGGCCACGATATGCGGCCATCTGGGCCAGATCTAGTTGCTGCGTTCGCGCAGGGGGCGCGTGAGCAAGGGTGTGATGTCATTGAAATCGGTTTAGCCAGCACCGATGGCCTGTACTACGCCTCTGGCGCACTTGGTATCCCCGGTGCCATGTTCACGGCCAGCCACAACCCGGCTAAGTACAACGGCATCAAACTTTGTCGCGCTGGTGCGGCACCCGTCGGCCAAGACACCGGCCTTCGAGAGATCCGCCTGCTGGTCGAAAATGGGGTTCCGGCCTTTGATGGTCCATTGGGGCAGTTGCGCCATCAGGATTTATTGGCCGATTACGCACTATTCCTTCGCAATCTTGTTGACGTGTCGGGCGTGCGCCCACTGCAGGTGGTAGTTGATGCCGGTAACGGTATGGGCGGCTACACCGTGCCGGCGGTTCTTGGGGAGGCCGCGGGGCTGCCACGCCTGCCGCTGACCATCGATGAGATGTTCTTTGCACTTGACGGCTCGTTCCCAAATCACGAAGCCAATCCGATTGATCCGGCGAACTTGGTTGACTTGCAAAAGCGGGTTCGCGAGGTTGGAGCCGATCTTGGTTTGGCTTTTGATGGTGATGCTGACCGGTGTTTTGTAATTGACGAACGCGGTGAAATCGTCAGTCCGTCTACTTTGACCGCGCTGATAGCGGCACGTGAACTGGCTAAGCATCCAGGCTCGATGATTATTCACAACTTGATTACGTCGAAGGCGGTACCTGAAGTCATTGCGGAATGTGGTGGTACGCCGGTGCGCACCCGTGTTGGTCACTCATTCATCAAGGCGAAAATGGCCGAGACGAATGCGGTTTTTGGTGGTGAGCATTCGGGCCACTTCTACTTCCGAGATTTCTGGCGTGCCGATTCGGGAATGTTGGCGGCGCTGTATGCAATTGCAGCGCTTGGCGAGACTCCCGAAGGAACCACGATGTCGAGTCTGCTCAAGTCATATGACAGATATGCAAGCAGTGGTGAGATCAACACTGAGGTAGTCGACCAAGAGGTGGCCACTTTGGCAATTCGCAATGCTTACGGCACCGGTGCTGGTATCGAAATCGATGATCTTGATGGTTTAACCATCATGGCGCCCACGTGGTGGTTTAACGTACGTCCGAGTAATACTGAACCATTACTTCGACTCAATGTTGAAGCAGATGAGGTGGCTGTCATGGAGCAGATACGCGATGAGGTGCTCGCAATAATGCGAGGGGGAGTGGCATGAGCGTCGGGCCGCTGGGTTTAAGTAAAGCCTTGTGGGCTGTATTGGCATGCCCGTGTCCGCAACATGCACCTGTCGCCGCCGATGAACTAACCGGTCAAATCGCCTGCACCAAGTGTGATGCGCGCTTTGAGGTATTGGACGGTATCCCGATCATGTTGCTGGATTCAGTGGATCAGGGCTGAGCATGCTCGTTGTTCGCGGTGCGATTAAGGATTATGATTGGGGTATCACCGATGGCCTAGCCCAGTGGGCCGGTGAGCACACCGGAGGCCCGCAGGCTGAACTGTGGTTCGGGGTCCACCCGGGTGGTCCGTCTCCGCTTGTTGATGCTGAAGGCGATGAAACCGGCGAAGTCCTCGCGGATAAATTTGATATTGCGGCGATCCCGCTCTTGGTCAAGATCCTCGCGGCAGCGCGACCACTAAGTGTGCAAGTGCACCCCCAATTGGCGGTCGCTGCGGCTGGCTGGCAAGCCCAGCAGGTACCTGGTGCACCTCGGGTACTAAGTGATCCATTCGAAAAGACTGAGATGCTTATTGCCTTAAAGCCCTTCGAGGCATTTGCCGGTTGGCGTGATCGTGAGCAGGTGGTTGCCGTACTCAAAGAGCTGACCGGAGCCCAAGAGGCGATAGCGCGACTCGAGGCTGATGACCTAGGTGCTGCCATTAGTGCCCTGCTGGCAATTGGAACGTCTGAGCGAATTTCAGCGCTTGAGGCTGCAACCAGGGCGGCGGGCCTACCCGCGGCTGAAGTGGCGGCCTACTCGACGGTAGCCGAGAATTATCCCAATGATCCGGGGGCCCTGGTAAGCGTGCTGCTTGACTATTTGAGCCTTGCCGCCGGTGAAGCCGTGTACGTGCCAGCCGGGGTGCCGCATAGTTACATCCGCGGCATCGGGCTTGAGGTGATGACTTCTAGTGACAATGTGATTCGACTTGGGTTGACCAGTAAGCCGGTGTTTGTGGATCGTGCGGTTGCTGCACTTTGCCCAGATCTTGACCCGCAGATAGTCCGATCGGTGTACGGAGACATTCTGTGGCCGGTGAACTCCCCTTTCGTGGTGCGCATGCTCACCGAAGGCTCCGAGCGCATCCCGATGGGCGCGTATCGCATCCTGCTGCTAATTGCGGGCACCGCTCGGGTGGTTTCGGATGCGGCGGAGATCACTTTGCGTCCGGGCACCGCTGCCGTGATGGCGGCTGATGATCCAGACGCCCGCGTTGAGGCTGACGGTTTGGTTGCCATAGTTCAATCCACCGAGCGTTAAGGGAGAGTAGATGAGCACCGAGGGTGGCAAAAAGGCGATCATCGCCGCGTTGATGGCGAATATTGGCATCGCGATAAGTAAATTCATTGCCTTTATATTCACCGGATCCTCCTCAATGCTGTCAGAAGCCATCCACTCGGTGGCTGACGCGAGTAATCAGGTGTTGCTGCTCGTCGGAAATAAGCGCTCGCAAAAGCCCGCCGATGAAAAGCACCCATTTGGCTACGGTCGTCGTCGCTTCGTCTACGGATTCATTGTTGCGGTGGTGCTGTTCCTCATTGGTGGACTTTTCTCCCTATACGAAGGACTACATAAATGGCAGGACCCTGAACCACTAAACGATTGGTGGATTGCGGTACTAGTTCTAGTTGTCGCCATTGGCCTCGAGACAGTTTCCTTTCGCACCGCGCTGCGTGAAGCAAATAAATCGCGCGGTAAAAGGTCACTTGCGAAGTTTGTCAAGGATTCGAGGCAGCCTGAACTGCCAGTAATTTTACTCGAAGATGCCGGTGCGCTATTGGGTCTGGTGTTCGCATTGGTCGGCGTTGGGATGGCGGTCATTACCGGTGATGGTCGATGGGATGCGGTTGGCGCTATGGCGGTTGGCATCCTGCTGGTTGTTATCGCCATCTTCTTGGCGATGGAGATGGCCACGATGCTGGTTGGCGAAAGTGCGCTGCCAGAAGAGGTGGCGGCCATTCGAGCAGCCTTAGAGTCGGCGCCTTTAGTTGAGCGGGTTATCCATCTGCGCACGGTGCACATGGGCCCCGATGAGTTGCTAGTCGCGGCAAAAATCGCGATTAGTCAAAGTGAAACGGCGGCTGGTATCGCAGCCGGTATCAATGAGGCCGAACGGGCTCTCAGGGCGGCGGTGCCAACAGCGCTCTACGTGTTCATCGAGCCCGACCTGGACGTGGCGCGTTAGATTTGCCTTATCTCGGTGATGTGGCACAATACGGGGGTCGCCATGGTCCGGAGCCCTGGTCCCCGTCGCGGCCTTCCTTGCCGGCGAACCAACGAAGCCTCGTGCCGTTCGCACCATTTACGCCTACGAGGAGTTATCTAATGTCTGTTGTGAAATCT
>CAMDKJ010000005.1 GCA_945900705.1 Bifidobacterium breve
CGAACGGGTTCACTTGATGTGGGCCGCCGGGTTTGTTGACGAAGTGCGTGAACTGGCCGCCGCCGGGTTGGCCAATTGGCGAACCGCATCACGGGCCCTGGGCTATCTCCAAGTTCTGGCTTACCTGAACGGTGATTGTTCATCGGAGCAGGCACTTCAAGCCACTATAGATGCGACCAGCAAATTCGCGCGTCGCCAACAACGTTGGTTTCGACGTGACTCGCGCATCACTTGGATTGATTACGATGCGCTCGATGCGGTACCTCGGGTCTTAGCGGCTCTGGGGTCGGAAACTCTTATGTAGTACTCGGTGCCTAGTAAGAGTGAGGCTAGCGGCCCGGGGATGCGGGTAAGTACCGCCAAAGTTCTCGTGGTTCCGTCGGCGCCGGCTTGTGATGCGTGGGCGCGTAAGGCCTGTCGCTTTGCTTTCATGTAAGGGCGGACATTTACCCGGTGGGTGATTTCGGCACCTGCTGTCCAGGCGTAGTCGAACTCATGAGCATCCCAGTCACTTGGAGTTAAGTGCAATCTCGCAGCGAGCTGCACCGCCTTGACGATGGGTTCACGCGGCAAGGTGGCCTCGAATAATTGTGGTGGCTTCTTGGCTAGCACCGCGGCGGCTCTGGTGGCGCGATGTACCTGCAGGTGATCGGGATGCCCGTAGCCGCCGGCCGAGTCGTAGCCAATGAGCGTATCGGCGTCCTCCGCGTCCAAGATGGCGGCAATTTCCTTTGCGATAGTGAATCGGTCTAGGTGGGCAAAGCCAGCAGGCTGCTCCCCATGAAGCCCGGAGTCGGGGTAGCCCAAAGTCACCACCCGATGCACTCCGATGGCATCGGCGGAGGCCGCTAACTCGGCCTGTCGCCGGAGGCCAAGACCAGCGCTTAACGCGGTCGAGGTAAGGCCGGCTTCGCCATTTGTCGCCACGATGAGCACCACCCGCTGGCCTTCGGCCACCGCCCGGGCCATGGTTCCAGCGGTAAGAAGGGCCTCATCGTCTGGGTGCGCGTGCACGAAGACGAGGACGTGCGGCGGGTGGGGCGTCATGATGGGCACATTGTGCCGTACGGTCCCAGAGTGAGAATTGCGCATGTCAGTGACTGCTACCTGCCACGTACCGGCGGTATCGAGTCACAGGTGCGGGCACTGGCAATGGCACAGGTTGCTGCCGGGGACGAAGTGAGAGTTATTACTGCAACACCAGGCCACCGCGTATCACCTTCGCGCTCCGAAATCCTCGATGGGCAAGAAATTGACGGCATCAGGGTTCACCGCGTAGCAATGCGAGTGCCATTTGATTTGCCGATCCACCTGCGTACTCGATCACATGTTGCCGATCTGCTTACCGCGAATACAGTTGACGTGGTCCACGTACATGCCGGTGTGATTTCCCCTTTCGCTTGGGGGGCGCTACGTGCCACCCATGAACTCAAGATGCCAACCCTCGTGACGGTGCACAGCATGTGGGGCCCACTAGCGCGGCCTGGGTTTAAAGCAACTTACGAGATTGGCAGGTTGTCGCGATGGGGTATGCAAGTTTCAGCGGTAAGCCGCACCGCCGCCGATCGCATTTCTGCTGCAATACCTGGGCTAGGTGAAGTACTGGTCGTACCTAATGGTATTGATCCGAGTGATTGGCAAATTGTGCATGCGGTCCGCGATGACAGTGAACTGCGTGTGGTTACGGTCATGCGGTTGGCGCCTCGCAAGCGGATAATTCCTTTACTACGAATCATCGCTCACGCGCGACGAAGTGATGAGCGGATTAATCTCACGGTTATCGGAGACGGCCCGGATCGTTCGCGAGCTGAGAAGTTTGCCAGAGATCATGGGCTCGCTGACGCCGTGACATTCACCGGGCGCCTTGACAGCGCTGGAATTAGATCGGTATTCGCGGTGAGCGACGTCTTCATTCAGCCTTCCGTCAGGGAGTCGTTTGGCCTGGCCGCATTAGAAGCCAGGAGTGCTGGGCTACCCGTGGTAGCTCGTGCGGGCACGGGTACCACGCAGTTCATCAGCGATGGGGTCGAAGGACTTATTGCAGCAGATGATGCCGGGTCAGCCGCTGCCCTTATTCGGCTAGCCCGAGACCGCGAACTTCTCAATTCGCTGAGTGCACACAATGCCTCCACGGCACCTTCGCAGACGTGGCCGGTGGTGCTAGAGCAGGTACGTGTCGGCTATGCAGAAGCTCTCAAACGAATTGGCAAGTAGAGTATGTGAATGGCCCAGTTAAGCGAAGTGAAGTTTATCAAGGGCCACGGAACCGGCAATGATTTCTTAATTATCCCTGATATCGATGGCGTCCTTGAATTAAAAGCGGCGCAGGTTCGATTCCTATGTGATCGGAACAAAGGGATCGGGGCCGACGGCGTCTTGCGAGTTGTGCGCACCAAGCACCTCCCAGAATTCATCGATCAAGCGGCTGGCGCCGAATTCTTCATGGATTACCGTAATGCTGACGGCACTTTGGCTGAGATGTGCGGCAATGGCGCCAGGGTTTTCGTCCGCTACCTCGACGCGACCGGGCTCATCACCGACAATGAAATAAATATTGCGACTCGAAGTGGGCTAGTCCCAGTAATTATGAACTCTGACTTAAGTGTCACGGTCGACATGGGTCGCCCCTTGGTGCCAGAGATGTTGGAACCCGCGTCCGTGGTTATTGGGGAACGCAGCTGGCCTCTGGTCTCCGTTGAAGTACCCAATCCACATGCGGTCGTATTTGTCGACGAGCTAGCGGACGCCGGTTCGTTATTGGTCGCCCCTGAAGTGAGGCCGGCAACTACTTTTCCAAATGGGGTAAATGTTGAGTTCGTGGTCGACCTTGGCCCCGATCACGTGTCCATGCGCGTCCATGAGCGCGGGGTCGGCGAAACCCAGAGTTGCGGCACGGGAGCCTGCGCGGTGGCGTGGGCGCAGGCCCGGCGCCGGGGTGGGCCAGTGTTGCCGGTGACCACCCTGGTTGATGTGCCCGGGGGCCAGCTCCGAGTAACCGAATCCACTGAAGGTCACCTGCTCCTGACCGGCCCGGCTGATTTAGTGGCCCGCGGCTCGGTCTTGCTCCCTTAGCCGGCCTGTGGACGATCATTTGGGTGTTGGGCGCGCACATGGCACCCTTAGGACGACATGAACTCTGATAACTCCTTCACCTATGACGATGAATCGTCGATGGACGGGCTCGATCTTGCCGAACGACATGCCCTTCGCCGAGTCGCTGGGTTATCAACCGAACTTCAGGACGTTACCGAGGTTGAGTACCGGCAGGTTCGGCTGGAGCGGGTGGTTCTTGCTGGTGTCTGGACTTCAGGAACCGTGCGCGAGGCCGACCGGAGTTTGGCTGAACTTGCGCTACTTGCTGAAACCGCCGGATCGGTGGTGCTGGAAGCGGTCATACAGCGACGTGACACACCAGATCCAGCCACCTACTTAGGCTCGGGTAAAGCCCAAGAACTTCGTGAGATCGTAATTGCCACCGAGGCCGACACGGTTATCTGTGATGGTGAGTTGAGCCCCGGTCAACTGCGACAACTCGAAGACATCGTGAAAGTGAAGGTTGTTGATCGCACCTGGCTAATCCTTGACATCTTCGCTCAACATGCAAGAAGCCGAGAGGGCAAAGCGCAAGTGAGCTTGGCGCAGATGCAGTACTTACTTCCAAGGTTGCGTGGTTGGGGTGAGTCACTGTCACGTCAAGCTGGTGGGCGAGCCGGTGGGGCGACAGGCGGTGTTGGTACTCGCGGTCCCGGTGAGACCAAAATCGAAACTGATCGGCGCCGGATTCGAATGCAGATGACCAAACTGCGCCGAGAACTGAAGGAAATGGAGAAAGCGCGAACCACGCAGCGGGCGGCGCGACACCGAGCTGGTATCCCCGCGGTGGCGATCGCCGGTTATACGAATTCAGGTAAGTCGAGTTTACTTAATCGAATAACCGGCGCCGGTGTTTTAGTGGAGAACGCCCTATTTGCGACCCTAGACCCAACCGTGCGCAAAACTCGAACACCAAATGGCCGCGATTACACCATCGCCGACACCGTTGGTTTCGTTAGGCACCTACCGCATCAACTTATTGAAGCTTTTCGTTCAACACTTGAGGAGGTGAAGGACGCAGATCTAATCCTTCACATGGTTGATGGCTCTGACGAAGAGCCGCAGGAGCAGATAAGTGCGGTCCGCGAAGTCTTGAATGAGATCGATGCCGGCAATGTGCGCGAGTTAATAGTCATCAACAAAGCCGATATTGCAGATCCTGAGAAGGTCGCGGAGTTACTTCGTATCGAGCCGCATGCATTTGTCGTTTCAGCTAAGACGGGGGAGGGGATAAACGAACTTCTCCTGGCCATCGAACAAGATTTACCAAGACTGCTGCGCGATGTCGATGTGGTAATCCCCTATCAGCGCGGAGATCTAATCTCTAGGGCACATTCCCAAGGCGATGTACTGACCGTAGAACATGTTGAGGCGGGTACTCACATCACCGCCAGGGTGCCTGAACGCCTGGCGATGCAGTTGCAACAGGCAGCCAATGACTGATGGGCCGGGGGGTGAGGGGCCTGCGGTAAGTGAGGCACTGGACTGTGTGGTTACCTCCATCGGTGGTGATGCGCGCGAGGGCCAGCGCCAGATGGCCGAAGCAGTTGCCGACACCTTGGCTGGTGGTGGTCACCTGATCGTCCAAGCCGGAACCGGCACGGGTAAGTCGATGGGGTACCTAATCCCGGCGGCACTTTATGCGGTTGAGCATGAACAGGCGATAGTCATCGCGACGGCAACATTGGCATTGCAAAAGCAGCTCATTGACCACGATCTCCCACTAATGGTCAAAGCACTAGACCCGGTTCTAAAACGGCCGGTTACGTTCGCCGTTCTTAAAGGGCGCAATAACTATGTCTGCTTACAAAAACTCCACGGTGCGGTGCCTGAAGATGAAAGCGCTGCACTTTTTAGCACCCCAAAGAGTGCCCTTGGCGAGCAAGTCGTAGCAGTGCGCACTTGGGCAGAACACACGAGCACCGGTGACCGCGATGAGTATCCGGACGAAATTGACCCCAGAGTATGGCGCAGCATTTCCGTTGGCCGGCGTGAGTGCATTGGCGAAACTAAGTGCAGTTTCGGGCAAGAATGCTTTACGGCCAAGCGCAGATTGATAGCTCAAGAGTCCGACATTATCGTCACAAATCACGCGATGCTGGCAATAGATGCACTTGAAGGTATCCCTGTTTTGCCTGAGCACGCCGGCGTAGTTATCGACGAAGGCCATGAGTTAGTAGACCGGGCAACTTCGGCGGTTACCGGTGAGCTCTTTGTTGCGATGGTTGAGAAGGCGATTTCTCGTAGCCGCAAATTGTTGGAGGCGCAGAGCATCGAATTGCTGCAGCGGGCTTCCGATGGTCTGGATGATTGCCTTCGCCTCACGGCGGCTGAACTTGTCGGCCCCACCCGACTTGATCCAATTGGGCGTGATTTGGTGCTCGCGCTGACCTTGATTCGCGACGCCTGCGCTAATGCCATGACCGCTTTGAATGCCGAGAAGGAGAAGGACACCGATGCTTTAGCCGCCAGGCAGCAGGCGCGCGGTGCCCTTGAGGAGGTTCACGATGCGGCGGGTGCTTTGCTGACTGCGGGTAAAGGCGATGTGGTGTGGCTAGATCCTGGAGAAAATCGAGCGGCGGTGTTGAAGATGGCCCCACTATCGGTTGCGGGTCTACTGCGCGAGGCTCTCTTTAGTAAGACCCCGGTGGTTATGACAAGTGCAACTTTGACCGTAGGTGGTGGCTTCGATGCGCTCGTGACGTCGCTCGGGTTAGCCGACCAAAATGTCACCACGATGGATGTTGGTTCACCATTTGATCATGCGGCGCAAGGGATTTTGTATGTCGCAGCTGACCTCCCAGCTCCAGGGCGCGATGGGGTGGCGATGGAGGCCCTTGATGAGTTAGCAGAACTTATTGAGGCCGCGGGGGGCCGCACCCTTGCCCTGTTCTCTAGTTGGCGTGGTGTTGAACGCGCCGCGGACTTCCTGCGGGTGCGCCTTGATACCAAGGCCACGCCGCTCTTGGTGCAGCGCAAAGGTGATGCGGTTGGGGCATTGGTACAGAAATTCGCTGCTGACCCAGCTTCCGTGCTACTTGGCACTGTTTCGCTTTGGCAGGGTGTTGATGTTCCGGGTAACGCATGTATTTGCGTGGTGATTGATCGCATTCCATTTCCCCGGCCCGATGACCCGCTAATGGCCGCTAGGCAGCGGGCGGTTGATGATGCCGGCGGCTCTGGGTTTAGCTCGATCGCGGTTCCGAAGGCCGGGCTCTTGCTGGCCCAGGGGGCCGGCCGCCTAATTCGAGGAATGGAAGATAAAGGGGTAGTGGCGGTATTGGATTCACGACTGGCCACGGCCGGGTACGGACGGGCGCTGCGGGCCTCCTTGCCGCCTTTTTGGTACACGACCGATCGGGCGAAAGTTGTTGGGGCGTTAGAGCGGCTGCGTGATGAGGCGCCCGGTGGCGATTAGCCCAAACTAGTTGCTGAATGCACGCATTAGGTGTAAGCAACGTGTATGAGCCGAACCAATATCGAAATCGATGATGATCTAATTGCTTGCTGTATGGAGCAATTTGGATTACCCACAAAGAAGAGCGCGATTGATTTCGCATTGAGGCGCCTTTTAGATACGGCTGGCCTGCTGGGGCGGATGCGGTTGGTGCGAGGGATCGGTTGGGAAGGGGATTTGGAGCAACTGCGCTCAAGTTCGAATTCGGTCGATCGGTGACGAGGTTACTTGTTGAGGCCTCACTATGGGTTAGTTACCTGCGCGAGATAAATCCGCAAATAGCTAACCGATTCCGCTAGTGAGGATCTCGGCCACGAAATCGTCACAAGCGTCGCAATACTGAAACAACTTTACCCATAATGCTCGCCTCGTCACCAAGGATTGGTGCATAGGCGGGGTTATGTGGCATCAGCCAAACATGACCATCGCGACGCTTGAAGGTCTTTACGGTCGCTTCTTCATTAAGTAGAGCCGCGACGATATCGCCATTTTCAGCGTTGGGCTGTTGGCGAACGACCACCCAATCCCCATCACAGATGGCAGCATCGATCATCGAGTCGCCCACCACCTTGAGTAGGAAGAGCTCACCTTCACCAACGAGATCACGCGGAAGCGGGAAGACCGCTTCGACCTCTTGTTCGGCCAGGATTGGCCCACCGGCCGCGATGCGCCCGAGCAGCGGGACGTATGCCAAGTTGGGGTCTTCAGCCGGAGCTTCGACCAGCCGTAGGCCGGTCGGGTTGGCAGCAACCGCTGGGCTTGCTGGCTCGGCAACCACTAAGGCCCGGGGGCGGTTTGGATCGCGGCGCAGGTAACCCAGTTTCTCCAAGGTACCCAATTGGTGGGCCACACTGCTCGAAGACGTCAAGCCCACTCCTTCGCCGATTTCGCGGACACTTGGCGGGTAGCCCTGGCGTTCGACGGTCTCGCGGATGACATCAAGAATCGCCCGCTGCCTCGGGGTCAGGCCGGTTTCATCGGGGGGACCATCGGGCAGTTCGGTTACTCGAGTAGCCACGGGGGCTCCATTCGCTCAGCGGGACGCTGGTTTCCGGCAAATCCAGCGAAATCAAGGGAAATCGCTCGAATGTCAGACCCCAGGTTCAAGGTAGGCACGAACCTACCGAATATTTCCAAAAAATTCAAACATATGTTCGAATGTCGGCTGGACGTGTCGCGTGGTTCATGGTAGAAATCGTACATGTGTTCGATCGAACTGATGTTCGATTAACGTTCTAGCCTAGTAAATGGCCGATCTGGGCCACGACCGAAAGGAATACACCATGGCAATGGCAGCGCCCTTCCCCGCGCAAACGCAACGCTCCCGCACGGCCGTTAGCACCTCTAGTTCCAAGCTCCGCCTGACCACCAGAGGCCGGGTCTTACTTCTGGTCGCGACGATTGTGGCGCTATTTACCGTGGTCGTGGCATCAGGTCGCTTCACCGCTCAGGCCACGGTCAACTCTGACACCGCAGGTCAATCTGCTCCAGCTGCCGCCGTGGTGGTCGTGCAAGCTGGCGAGTCCTTGTGGTCGATTGCACAACAGGTCGCGCCTAATACTGATCCGCGCGAGATGGTGAGCCGAATCCGTGATCTAAATGGATTGGCCGATGCAGTGGTTACCCCCGGGCAGGCGCTACTCGTGCCACAAGTTCGCTAACCGTCCCAAGGAGCAAGGCCCGGCGCTACCATCTTGGTGCGTACCTCACGCGTTTGTTTCCCCAATGGAGTTCCCAATGTCTGCAGTAGGCCGGTATCGGGTTGAACGCGTAACCGCTGGCGTGCGCAGCCAAGTGGCCGATGAGGTAGCTGTTGAAGAACCGCTCGAAATTCGAGTAGCTGGTTGCCCTCCGTGGCTCACCATGCGCACACCAGGTGATGACATAGATCTGGCCTTAGGCTGGTTGGTGAGTGAGGGTGCGGTCAGCTCCGCCGATGAGGTCTTTAGCGCCCAAGAATGTAGTAGTGGCGAGGGCCTGGAGCGCGCTACCTCCGTTGACATCACGCTGCGCGATGGGGTCCAGCCACCGCTGGCCCGTTCATATGCGGCGAGCAGTAGTTGTGGGGTGTGTGGCTCCGATACCAACCTTGATGTCCTGAGTAGATGCGCGTGGCCACTTGATGAGGTGACAACGCAAGTCGAAGCAGCGGTGCTGCTTAGTTTCCCCGATCAACTCCGCAAGTCCCAGCGCGGTTTTGGGCGCACCGGTGGGCTGCATGCGGCCGGCCTATTTGTGGCGGGTACCGGTGAGCGGTTGATCGTGCGTGAGGATGTTGGCCGCCATAACGCAGTTGACAAAGTTATTGGCTGGGCACTTCGCGAAGGTCAATTACCCGGCCGTGGGTTGGTGCTGCAGGTCAGTAGCCGAGCCTCCTTCGAGCTAGTGCAGAAGGCTGCGACCGCGGGGATACCGATTTTGTCCACAGTTTCAGCCCCCACCTCGATGGCAATTGAGCTAGCGCGCACCGTGCACCTCTCATTAGCCTGCTTTGTCCGTGGCACCACTTTCAACATCTATTCGGAGCCCGAGCGGATTAGCAATTCGTCATGACTGCTGCCAAACCTGCTGACCTCTCCTGCCTGATTTTGACCGGTGGCCGCAGCAGTCGACTCGGTAGCGACAAGGCGGCTACGGAAATCAACGGGGTCACATTGCTCGATCGGTTAGTTGGCGCATTGCCTGGCCAGCCAACGATCATTGGCCCGGAAATCCAAGGCGGCCCCGCGGCGGCCATTGCCGCGGGCCTTGATGCTGTAGCCACAACCTGGGTGGCGGTGGTCGCGGTTGATATGCCGTTCGCGGCACGAATTATTGAATATCTGGCAACCATGACCTCGGGGGCGAGAGCTGATGGGTTTGTGCCGGTTGACGCCGCAGGCAAAGAGCAGTGGTTATGTGGTGTGTACCGAACTGCCGCACTTCGAGTAGCGGTGGCAGGGTTCGGGCCAATCGTTGGGGCACCGCTTCATAAAGTCATGTCTTGCGTTGATCTCCAACGGGTTCAAGTACCCGATGACCTCTTAGCTTTACTTATTGATGTTGACACCCCGGTAGACCTGGAAAGAGCCCGCTTAATGGCCCAGGATCTAATGGCCAAAGAAGAGGAGATTGACTGATGAGCAGTACCCAAGACTGGGTTGATGCGGTGAGCCAGGAGTTAAATGTCGCTACTCCGGTTGATGTTGCCATGCTCCTTGACGTAGCACGTATTGCGGCCCATCAAGTTGAACGGCCAGCCGCGCCACTAACCACTTACCTTCTCGGATTTGCGGTCGGGCAGGGGATGGACCCGGCGGTGGCTATGGGGAAAATCACTGATCTTGCGGCAAATTGGCCACCTGGTGGCGCAGTGGCCAAATGAGGGCGAGACTCGCCGAGGCCAGCACCTTGCGTTCTGGCCAAATCCCCGATACCTTCAAGACCCCAAGATGTAGTAGTTACAGCCCGGTGTTTCCTCCACAGGTTGTGGTTACAGCTCCACAGGGTATCCACAGGACGTCCCCAAGATCGGTCCCGCGGGTAGGTGGAGTGTCAGGCCAAATGTTACTGAAGTGAAACAAGGGAAGGGAGGTACACAAAATGCGTTGTCCATTCTGTAAGGAGGACGACTCACGGGTGGTGGACTCCCGCACCACCGATGACGGGGCCGCAATTCGCCGTCGCCGCGAGTGCTCCGCGTGCGGGCGGCGGTTTACCACCGCCGAGAACACCGTGCTGCTGGTTGCAAAGCGCTCAGGTGTCCAAGAGCCCTTTAGCCGGGCCAAAGTCATCGGAGGTGTGCGCAAAGCCTGCCAAGGCCGCCCGGTTAGCGAGGACGACCTCGGCAGGTTGGCGCAGCGCGTTGAAGATTCAGTGCGGGCCGCCGGCATCGCGGAGATCCCAGCCATGGAAGTGGGCCTGGCAATTCTCGGCCCATTGCGCGAACTCGATGAGGTTGCTTACCTGCGCTTCGCGTCGGTGTACCGCTCATTTGACAACCTTGAGGATTTTGAAGCCGAGATCGCCCTTCTTCGCGCCGAAGGCGAGCCACTTGGTCACGAACCAGCCAGCAATGCATCCACCGCCAAGTCTTCCCAATCCCGATAACCGCTCGATACGAAAGGCACCATGATGACGATCACGACTAGCACACCGGCCGGTTTCATTCACAACACCTTGAATAAACCCGGGCTGGTGATGGAGCGCGTCTACACCACCGAAGGTGTTCACCCATATGACGAAATAACTTGGGAGCGCCGTGATGTGGTGCAGAACAACTGGAAGACCGGTGAGGTGGTCTTCGAGCAGCGCGGGGTTGAGTTCCCAGATTCATGGAGTGTTAACGCATCAACCATTGTCACTACCAAGTACTTCCGCGGGGCGGTTGGTACCGAGCAGCGCGAATGGAGTCTTAAGCAACTCATTGACAGGGTGGTGCTTACCTACACCAAGGCCGGCAAAGAGAACGGCTATTTTCGGACCAACAAGGATGCTGAAATATTTGAACATGAGTTGACGCACATGCTGGTCAACCAGGTTTTCAGCTTCAACTCCCCGGTCTGGTTCAACGTCGGCACCGTGTCACCGCAGCAGGTGAGCGCCTGCTTCATCCTCAGTGTTGATGACCGTATGGAGTCAATCCTTAACTGGTACCGCGAAGAAGGCATGATCTTCAAAGGCGGATCAGGGGCAGGGCTAAATCTTTCGCGCATTAGATCGAGCAAGGAGCTACTTAAATCATCCGGCGGGACCGCATCAGGGCCGGTCTCTTTCATGCGCGGCGCTGATGCATCAGCCGGCACAATTAAATCTGGCGGCGCAACCCGCAGGGCCGCCAAAATGGTGGTACTTGACGTCAATCACCCAGACATCGAAGAGTTCATCGAGACTAAAGTCCGTGAAGAGGACAAAATCCGCGTCCTGCGCGACGCCGGCTACGACATGGATCTTGGTGGCAAAGATATTTCCAGTGTGCAATATCAAAATGCGAACAACTCGGTACGCGTTTCGGACTTGTTCATGCAAGCGGTCGAAAATGGCGAACCGTTTGGTTTGACCGCTCGTACAGATGGCCATGTGGTTGAAACAGTTGATGCGAAGACGCTATTTCGTACGATGACCGAGGCGGCTTGGGCGTGTGCTGATCCGGGTATCCAGTACGACGACACCATCAATGACTGGCATACCAACCCCGAAACGGGGCGCATCAATGCGTCAAACCCGTGCTCGGAGTACATGAGCCTGGATAACTCATCCTGCAATCTAGCCAGCCTCAACTTGCTGACGTTCCTAAAGGACGACGATACTTTTGACGCCGACCGTTTTGTGAAGGCTGTTGAAATAATCATTACCGCCATGGATATCTCGATTTCCTTCGCAGACTTCCCAACGGAGCCGATCGCCGACACCACCCGCAAGTACCGGCAACTGGGTATCGGCTACGCAAACCTCGGTGCGCTATTGATGGCTACGGGATTGCCATACGACTCAGACGGCGGTCGTGCGCTGGCGGCCGCAATCACTTCGGTCATGACCGGAACCGCCTATAAGCGCAGTGCGGAACTTGCGGGCATCGTGGGGCCGTACGAGGGTTATGCGCGTAATGAGAGCGGTCACAAGCGCGTGATGCGTAAGCACGCGTCAGCTAACGACAATGTGCGCGGGGTTACCACTCTCGACACTTCGGTTATGAAGGTCGCCCATAGCCAGTGGGAGCAGGCACTCAAAATCGGCGAAGAGAACGGCTGGCGCAATGCGCAAGCTTCCGTTCTGGCGCCGACCGGCACCATCGGGTTCATGATGGACTGCGACACCACGGGCATTGAACCCGACTTCTCACTCGTTAAGTTCAAGAAGCTTGTTGGTGGCGGCTCAATGCAGATCGTCAACCAAACGATCCCGCGCGCACTCCGCCGCCTCGGGTACACCGAAGAGACGATCGAAGCCATCGTGGAGTTCATCTCCGAGAACGGGCACGTAGTGGATGCTCCAGGCCTTAAGACCGAGCATTATCCGGTCTTTGACACCGCAATGGGAGTTCGCTCCATTACCCCGATGGGCCATGTTCGCATGATGGCGGCCACGCAGCCCTTCCTCTCGGGAGCGATTTCGAAGACCGTCAATATGCCGCAGTCGGCTACGGTCGAAGAAGTTGAAGAGATTTACTTCCAGGGCTGGAAATATGGACTCAAGGCGCTGGCAATTTATCGCGATAACTGCAAGGTTGGTCAACCGTTGTCGGATGGCAAATCCGCAAAGGTAGAT
Organism: Bifidobacterium breve; assembly: GCA_945900705.1. GTDB lineage: Bacteria > Actinomycetota > Actinomycetes > S36-B12 > S36-B12. The sequence continues at coordinate 12,797 of CAMDKJ010000005.1, forward strand.
GAGATTGTTGACGCCACGGCTGAAGCCATCGCACAGCTCGTGGGCCAGCCCACCCGCCGGCGGTTGCCAAAGTCCCGCCCGAGCTTGACAACAAGTTTCTCGGTGGCTGGCGCTGAGGGTTACATGACCGCGGGAAGTTACCCAGATGATGGTCTTGGCGAAGTATTCCTCAAACTCGGAAAGCAAGGTTCAACCCTTGCCGGGGTCATGGATGCGTTCTCGATAGCGATCAGTATTGCGCTGCAGTACGGCGTGCCGCTGGAGGCTTTCGTAAGCAAGTTCGTGAATATGCGCTTCGAACCGGCGGGCATGACAGATGACCCCGATATTCGGATCTCGCAGTCGATCATGGACTACATCTTCCGGCGTCTGGCGTTGGATTATCTACCTTACGAAAAGCGCGCTGCCCTTGGTATTCACAGCGCCGATGAGCGGGCGGCAACGGTGGAAGCCAACTATGCGCACTACGCACCCGCGGCTTCGGCTGATCTTGATGTTGATATCGCTGCAGTAGTTGAAGTGGTGGTGGCAGAAGCGGCCCCAGCAAAGGCGGCCAGCAGGGCACATTCGAGTGCTGAGATCCTAGAAGAGATAACCGGTACCGCCTCTGATGCACCACTTTGCATGACCTGTGGCATCAAGATGCGCCCGGCGGGTAGCTGCTACGTCTGTGAAGGGTGCGGAAGCACCTCGGGTTGTAGCTAATCGGGAGTCGTCCCACAGACTAGACATCCTTGGTATTGTTTGCGAACACCTCAATTTAGGGAGAATCAATTCCATGAATCTCGGAGAGTCCATCTGGACTTTGCTCGTCATCTTCCTCATGATCATGTTCTTCATGATCTTCTTCATGGTGGTGCTGGATCTTTTCAGTGACCATGAAGAAAGCGGCCTAGCCAAGGCGATCTGGATCATCTTCTTGATCTTGTTGCCACCGATCACGGTGCTGATCTACGTGATCGCACGCGGTAACGGTATGGCCAAGCGCCGCCAGAAGCAGGTAGAGCAGGCACAGGGTGAGCAGAAGGCCTACATTAAATCGATGGCGGGCACCACCTCACCGGCTGACCAGATCGCCTCAGCGAAGGCACTACTGGATGCGGGCACTATCTCGCAGCAGGATTTCGATTCGCTGAAGGCAAAGGCACTGGCGTAACAAGTTTTAAATCACCAACAGGTGCGGCGGGCAGGAATTCTCCTGTCCTCCGCACCTGAATATTGAGTTACCTAGTGAAATAGATGAAGAAGACTCCAAAAATTAATCCCCAGGTGCGCTGGGCCGTGCTTAAGTTTATCCCGAGAATCGGCCTGTCAAAGCCACTTCCGGCCGGCGATTGGGCCGGCCGGCGCGCCAGTTCAGCCGCACGACAAGTCAAGTTGGAGAAGTTACTAGCAAAAATATCTCCGCCACCAAGTGATGTTGAGATATCCAATTACACTTGTCCCCGGCCCGATGGCTCCATATTGCCGCTGCGCCTTTATCGAAAGTGCGGGAGCAGGTCACTCGCACTTATCGTGTACGTGCACGGCGGCGGCATGATTATGGGAACGGTTGACGCATATGACTCAGTGTGTGCAAAATACGCATCATTTGCCGACGTCGCCATCTTGTCGGTGGACTATCGATTAGCGCCTGAGTATCCATTCCCCGCAGCAATCGAAGATGTAAGTGCAGGCGTGCGCTGGGCGCGTGAAAATTATGGTGAGCTTGCCATCGATCCCAAGCGCATTGGTATCGCGGGCGATAGCGCGGGGGGAGGCATTGCCGCCGGAGTGCTGCTGAAGGCCCGCGATGAAGGTTTTGGGTTAAGTTCCGCGATGCTCATCTACCCAATGCTTGATGATCGCACGATTGCTTCACCGGTCTCTGGGCCAAAGCTCACCGGCCCATTCATCATTTGGTCCTATAACGACAACATCACCGGTTGGCGGTGTCTGCTAGGTGAGGTCGGGCCAGGGGAGGTGTCGGCTTATGCAGCCCCCGCGCGGGCGACACAGTTAGGGGGGCTGCCGCCGATCTACATCGAGGTTGGTGACCTGGATATCTTCCACGACGAAGATGTCGCTTTCGCCTCGCGCCTTCGTGATGTCGGCGGCGATGTTCAATTGCACCTGCGCCCCGGGTGCCCACACGGCTACGAGGTGGTCGCACCGAAATCACGGATCGCCCAATTAGCTATGCAGCAAAGATACGAATTTCTGCGGTCGTTCAACTAGTTCGCTTTTCTGCCAATCGGCGCATCAGCCAAAGCGACACATAAACCAAGGCGACTAACGCCGGTACCTCGATCAGTGGCCCGATGACACCAGCTAAGGCTTGCCCTGACGTGACACCCCAAACACCGACTGAGACGGCAATAGCGAGTTCGAAGTTATTACCGGCCGCGGTAAACGCCAAAGTTGCGGTCTTGGGGTAGCCGAGTTTGCTCTTGATCCCAAGGAAGAATGAAACACCCCACATGATTATGAAGTAGACAAGAAGCGGGATAGCAATATTAAGAACTGAAATAGGGCTGCTGATTATCGCATCGCCCTGCAGTGCGAACATAATGATGATTGTGAAAAGCAGCCCGTATAAGGCAAATGGACTAATACGTGGGATGAATTTCTCCTCGTACCAAACGCGGCCTTTAGCCCTTAATCCGATGCGTCTGGTCAGATAGCCGGCGACCAAGGGGATACCGAGGAAGATAAGGACGGCTTTGGTGATATCCCAAGTTGAAAATTGCACATCTTGGGTATCAAGGCCCAGCCAGCCTGGAAGTATTTTCAGATAAAAAGTTCCAAGTAGCGCGTAGGCAAGAATTTGGAAAACAGAGTTGATCGCAACTAGTAATGCGGCCGCCTCGCTATCGCCACAGGCGAGGTCATTCCAGATCAGCACCATGGCGATACATCGAGCCAGCCCGATCACTATCAGCCCGGTACGAAATGCTGGCTGATCTGGCAAGAAAGTCCAGTCGAGCACGAACATCAAGGCCGGGCCGATCACCCAGTTAAGTAGCAGTTAAAGCCAGAGTAACCGCCGATCCCCGGTGACATGCCCCATCTCCTCGTATCGGACTTTGGCGAGTACCGGATACATCATCAGCATCAGGCCCAGGGCAATTGGCAGTGAGGTTTCTCCGATACTCACCGAGTCAAGGGCTGATTGAATGCCCGGGACCCTTTATCCTAGACCCAGGCCCAGCGCCATGGCCACGAGAATCCAGACCGGCAAGAAGCGTCCCAGTAGTGACAATTTGCCCAGCACCGCGGAATCAGCGTTTGTTGTGTTCACAGCAGGATCTTATCTATCGTTTGAACGGCACTTTCTCGATGTTGGACCTGCCAGAATGTACTAGTCTCACGTAAGGTGATATCACACGGGTGCGCGTTGTTGGCGCCGCGGCAAAGGGAGCGAAAATGGGTGTAAAGGCAGCAGTCAGAGCCCGAGTCTTATTACCGGTGGCGCTTGCGAGTGCCTTGTTCTTGGCCGCATGCTCGTCGGAGCCTGAACCGGTTCCATCCCCGAGCCTGTCTTCGGCGTTGGCCGCCCCGAGCGCAGATGCTGTCGTTTCCTTCGATGCGCAGGCAACTTGCGAGACATATTTTCAGTTGGATCTCCTGCGCAGCACCGTGGCTGCCGGGGTAAAGGATCTAAGTAAGAAGGAGCGCCGAGCGTTGCTGGTTGAATATCAACAACTTGTCACTGACCTAACGGCAACCGCCGGCGATGCGGCGAACTCGGGTGAGTTGACGCAGCAAGTGCTCACGAACGCCGAAAAGATGCAAATTATCTTGGACAAGTTTGGTAAGAAAGACGGGATCGACTCCTTGTCGAAGGTGCAAAAGAAGCGCCTTACCTTGCAGGCCAACCGGGTTGAATCGCAGTGTGCGAGCGCCGGATACGCGCTGCCGCAGGAGAATATCGATGCCCGGGAGTTGATTCCGTAAGTCATGTCAGGTACTTATCTACCAGATCCTGCGCGCTACGACGGTCGGATGCCGTACCGGAGAACCGGCGTAAGTGGCCTGCAGCTACCGGCTATTTCACTTGGTTTTTGGCACAATTTCGGTGACGATAAACCGCGAGAGACGCAGCGCGCAATCATGCAACGTGCTTTTGATCTAGGGATAAACCATTTCGACTTAGCTAACAACTACGGCCCCCCGGCAGGTTCTGCTGAATTTAATGTTGGACAGATTTTGCGTGATGATTTTTCGGGCCTGCGCGATGAGCTGGTGATCTCTAGTAAAGCTGGATGGGATATGTGGCCTGGGCCTTATGGGGATCTGGGTTCGCGCAAATACCTGCTTGCCAGCCTTGACCAAAGCCTCGCCCGGTTGGGGCTGGACTATGTGGACATTTTTTATCACCATCGACCCGATGCCGATACGCCCATTGAGGAGTCAATGGGGGCCCTTCATTCTGCTGTCCAGCAAGGCAAGGCACTTTATGTTGGAATCTCTTCCTACTCACCCTCTCGCACCTTGGCGGCAGCGCGTATTATTGCCGACCTTGGCACCCCATTGCTGATCCATCAGCCTTCATACTCAATGTTCAATAGGTGGCTAGAAGATGGCTTGCTTGACGTGTTGCAAGAGGTCGGAGCGGGCTGCATTACCTTCAGTCCTCTTGCCCAAGGATTATTGACTAATAGATACCTAGAGGGCGTGCCCGCTGATTCACGGGCCGCTGCGGGCAAGAGTTTGTTCGACTCTCACCTAACAGAAGGCAATATTGATCGGGTGCGGGCATTGGCCGATATTGCAGCGCGCCGCGGCCAGTCGCTAGCACAACTTGCGGTGGCCTGGACACTTCGCGATGAACGAGTGACAACAACGTTATTGGGTGCCAGTAGCGTGCGCCAACTGGTTGAGACCGCAAGCGCCGTCGATAACCTGAAATTTACTGAGGCCGAACTTGCTGAAATAGATAATTACGCGATAGACGCTGACATTAATTTGTGGGGGGCGCAATCCCTTATTCCTTAATGATTTAATTATCTAATCAAAGTAAGTGCATAGTTAGGTCGTGCGGAATGATTTCACAAGCCCAGGTAGCTGACGGTGCGAACATGCTTAGGCAGTTGCAATTTCCAGTTGGTGCTTTGATCACGATGGAAGATCTCCAAGATGCGGGCCGTGAGCACGTACTTGATCGGTTACGGGAGCAGGAGCCGGTAACTTGGCTTCCAGTCCTGGGCGGCTGGCTGATCACCAGTCGTAATGGTGCCCGCGAGATGTTGCTGCCAAAAGCTGGTGCAACCGTCGAGGTATCCGAAAATATGGTGCGCGCCTCACTAGGGAAAATGATGCTTACGGTCGATGCACCCGCACATGATCGACTCCGAGCGCCCTTCGAGCGCCCATTTCGCGCCCGCGAGGCCGAACATGCCTTTGGTGATTTCATTCGAGGGCAGGCGGATGCGCTAATTGACCGGTTTGCTGAGGCAGGTAAAGCGGAATTACATTCAGCTTTCGCTGCAGAGTTTGCCGTCGCCGTTGCCGGTCACGTCATTGGGCTACCACTCGGCGAGAGCGCGAAAATCGACGCCTATTACGCAGATTTTGCCGCGGCAATGGTTTATGACGGTGACCCGGAGCCGGTTAAGCGGGCCGACTTAGCTCGGGAGCAGTTGGACAAACTGCTACTCGCCGGCCTAAATGCTCATCGGTCGTCGGGCGCCGCATCATTGACAAATGAAGTTTTGGCGAGCTCGGACAACGAACTGTCCGATGAAGAGGTGGTAGCGCAGCTTCGGGTGGTGATGTTCGGGGCCGTTGAGACAATACAAGCTTCTGTGATGTCAACTCTGCTCTTGCTTCTTACCCACCCTGATGCCTTGTCGCAGTGTTTAGCCGATCGAAGTTTAATACCGGGTGCCGTTGACGAAGCGATTCGACTTATTCCACCGGTTGCCTTCATCGAGAGGTGGATGGGTAGACCATTTACCGCCTGCGGGGTCACTATCGACGCTGGCGAGTTTGTTGGGATCTCGGTTATCGCCGTCAACCGCGATCCTGCTGTTTTCGCTGACCCACTCACCTTCGATATACATCGTGCCAACGCCAAACACGGCTTAGGTTTTTCCGCGGGTGAACACCATTGCCTTGGAGTGCACCTAGCCCGAACCCAAACTGCCATAGCGGTTGACAAACTCCTCAGCCGGTTACCCAATCTCACCTTGGTAGCGGCGGTACCGCCAGCTGGTTTCGCATTTAGGCGGCCGGGGTCACTAGAACTCTCCTGGCGGGTGTAGCCACCAATCACTACATGAACTCGTCGGGGTTCGGGCCGGTGCGGTGACCATTCTCAACTGAGCCGATGGTCGCCATGTTTTGCGGCGTCAGTTCAAAGTCAAAGACATCAATATTTTCACGGATGCGAGCCGGCGTTACTGATTTCGGTAAGACCACGTTTCCTAGCTGAAGATGCCAGCGAATCATCACCTGGGCAATGCTCTTTTGGTGTTCAGTGGCGATAACTCCAATGACCGGATTGTTGATCAATTCGCCGGACGCCAGTGGGCTCCAAGCCTCGATCAACATTCCGAGATCGGAGGCAAGTGCCCTGAGTGGAGTCTGGGGCAGCCACGGATGCAACTCAATTTGGTCAACGGCCGGTACCACACCGGTCTCGGCGATGATGACCTCTAGCTGTTCTTGGTGAAAGTTAGACACCCCAATTGATCTAGCGCGGCCCTCAGAATGCAGTTGCACCACTGCCCGCCAGGTCTGTAGGTAATCGCCAGTGGCCGGCGCCGGCCAATGCACAAGATAAAGATCCACTTCAGAGACTCCAAGGAGAGACAGGCTCTTATCGAAGGCGCGCATGGTCTGGTCATACCCATGGTCGGTGTTCCAGACTTTAGTGGTCAAGAAGATTTCATCACGCGGTAAGCCAGAGCGTACGATCGCTTCGCCCACCCCGCGTTCATTCTCGTATACGGCTGCCGTATCGACGTGGCGGTATCCGGTAGCTAATGCCTCAAGGGTTGCTGCGGTTACTTGATCATCGGGTACCTGCCAAACCCCAAAACCGATCTGCGGTATCGCTAGCCCATCGTTCATGATCAGATCAGGTATGCGGTGCATTGTAACTCCTTTGCGGACGGTCAGAGGCAAATCAGGCGTGGCAAACGATACCCATAGCCAGCAAGACGACGGGAGGTCAACCTATCCGGCGATAGAGAACTCACGACTCGGCCGGCGGTGCTCAGTGGAGCCGTCATCGTCTGACCTCGCACCTGCTCGAACCGTCACCGTCTGACCTCGCACCTGCTCGAACCGTCATCGTCTGACCTCGCACCTGCTCGAACCGTCATTTCTGGACGGTTTTTTGACGGTTTCAGCAGGTTGAAGGATCGGGCACCTGATGCGAGCTAACCCTTGCGCGCCGGATGCGCCGATGCCTCACCCCTCCGAGAAGGACCCGCTGCCATTAGTACAACCAAACTCCAGATGAGCGCGCCCTAGCCGTGTACTTTGTATGCTGAGTGCGTTGACGATCCACGGCCGGCGATAAGTTGTCAGCAACAACATGAAAGGGCGCAAAATGAGGTCCGTAAACCGCTTGGCAGTGAGTGCAGTGATTGCCACTGTTATTGAGTTCACTTACGGAACAACTGTAAGTAAGGTCCGCCTGAAGTTCATGAACTGATCATGGCTGAGATCCGGTACGTATTTGATTTCACCGAGGGCGGTCGTGAACAGAAGGATCTCCTGGGCGGCAAGGGCGCAAATCTTGCAGAGATGACGCGCCTCGGTTTGCCAGTGCCCCCGGGCTTCACGATCACCACCGATGCTTGCCGGTGGTTCCTTCTCAATAACCAAGAGCCGGCAAACCTGCGAGTGCAAGTGACGGCGGCCCTGAGGCGTCTCGAAGACCAATTAAATCGACGACTTGGTGATGTACATGACCCGCTCCTTGTCTCAGTGAGATCAGGAGCGGTGTTCTCGATGCCGGGCATGATGGACACCATTCTCAATGTCGGCCTAAATGACTCTTCGGTCAAAGGCTTGGTAGCCATCTCGGGGGATGCCCGCTTTGCCTGGGATTCTTATCGCCGACTGATTTCGATGTTTGGCCGAACCGTGATGGGCGTCGAGCCGGCATTGTTTGCAAATGAGCTTGAAGCGGCGGTCCAGGCCTCGGGCGTGCAAAATGAAAGCGCACTCGACTTTGAGTCCTTACAGGCTCTGGTGGAAAAGTATAAAGCCATCATTCGCGAGCAAACCGGACGCGAGTTCCCGCAGCACCCGCGCGAGCAACTCGACCTCGCAGTACACGCGGTGTTTGAGTCCTGGAATGGAGATAGGGCCAAACTTTATCGTCGACGTGAGCGCATCCCCAATGACCTTGGTACCGCCGTCAACGTGTGCACGATGGTCTTTGGTAATCAAGGTGAAGATTCAGGCACCGGTGTAGCTTTTACGCGCGACCCGGCAACCGGATCAGTTGGTCATTACGGTGACTACCTGCCAAACGCCCAAGGCGAAGACGTTGTTGCTGGTATTCGCAATACCTTGACCTTGGCTGATCTGGCCGTGCAAAACCACGAAGTTGCCGAGCAATTATCACTAACTATGCGGCGCCTTGAGACCCACTACCGCGACCTCTGCGATATCGAGTTCACCGTTGAGCGCGGCAAGCTCTGGATGCTGCAAACTCGAGTGGGGAAACGCACGGCGGGCGCCGCTTTTCGAATTGCCTGTGAATTCTTGGACGAGGGTTTGATCACCGAAGACGAAGCACTCGCGCGGGTCAGCGGCGCGCAACTAACGCAATTACTGGTTCCGCAACTGACGGTGGGTACTGATCGCACCGTCATCACTAAGGGTATCGCCGCCTCACCAGGTGCCGCGGTCGGGCAAGTGGTATTTGACCCGGCTGTTGCGGTGCACTGGGCAGAGTCAGGGCGCCCGGTGGTCTTGGTGCGCCGGGAAACTAACCCGGATGATCTTGCCGGCATGGTGGCCGCGGTTGGCATTTTGACCAGCCGCGGCGGTAAGACCAGTCACGCGGCCGTCGTAGCCCGTGGAATGGGCAAGCCCGCGGTTTGTGGAGCAGATGCGCTTGTCGTTGATGAAGCCGGCGGTTTCGCAGTTGCCACCTCCGTCGATGGCACGTCTTGGACAATCCGTGAGGGTGACTTCATCTCCTTGGATGGTGCAACCGGTGAGGTATTTCTTGGCGAATTACCGGTTTCGTCATCTCCGGTAGTGCGCTATCTGCTCGAAGGGGTTGACGCGGTACTGGCGTCCTTGAGTGAGGATGACGCCGCGGTGGTGTCGTGCGTCGATCGACTACTTAAGTATGCGGACAAGGTGCGTAGGCTTCGAGTAAGAGCCAATGCTGACACTCCAGAGGACGCCCTTAGAGCAAGGTTGCTCGGCGCTGAAGGTATCGGCTTGTGCCGCACCGAGCATATGTTTCTTGGTGAGCGCCGTGAACTAATCGAGCACGTCATCCTCGCCGAAACGGGTGTTGATCGCGAAGCCGCACTTGCCGCACTGATGCCGTTACAGCGGCAAGACTTTATTGAGATTTTAGAAGCAATGGACGGCCTACCAGTTACGGTGCGCCTGCTAGACCCGCCTTTACATGAGTTCTTAACCGATCGCGCTGAATTGATGGTGCGTGTCGCGCTGGCGCAGGAGCGTGGTGAAGACCATGCGGACGATGATCGCATTTTGCTGGCGGTTAATCGGCTCCATGAGTCGAATCCAATGCTGGGGTTGCGTGGTGTCAGATTGGGGTTGGTAGTGCCGGGCCTGTATGCATTACAGGTGCGAGCACTAGCCGAGGCGACACTTGCTCGTATCGCTGCCGGGGGAAACCCCAAGCCCGAGATCATGGTGCCACTTGTTGGATCAGCGCGTGAATTGCTCCTCATTCGCGATGAAATTGAGCAGGTGCTGGCCGCGGTAAGCGCCTCGGCGGGTCGGGTAATCTCGATGCCTATTGGGACGATGATCGAACTCCCGCGGGCAGCTTTAACGGCCCATCGGATCGCGGAGGTGGCAGATTTCTTCTCGTTTGGCACCAATGACTTGACTCAGACCACTTGGGGATTTAGTCGAGATGATGTCGAAGCGGCATTCTTCGCGGCTTATCTGGAGAAGGGTGTTCTAACGATTTCACCGTTTGAGACCCTAGACGCCGATGGGGTCGGCCGCCTAGTTGATATCGCGGTTCGCGAGGGCCGGCAGGCGCGCCCTGACCTTAAACTTGGGATCTGCGGAGAACATGGTGGTGACCCAGAGTCAATCCACTACTTCCACAATGCCGGGCTCGATTACGTATCGGCTAGCCCGTTCCGGGTGCCGGTGGCCCGCCTTGAGTCAGGAAGAGCTGTCATCGCCGACCTAACTAGTGACTCGCGTTAGCGATGTATTTAATCGACTCCCATACCGGGGCACCGGCCCTTAGGGTGCGGCCGTCGGCGAAATCAACGTGCGCGGCCGGAGGGTTTGCCACGAACGCTGCAAAAGTAACTCCGGCATTGGACGTGCGGGGATCAGTCAGGACAACGTCGTATGACAAGGTGCCGCGAAGATCTAGGTCACTGGCGAGCGCTTGCTGCAAAGTCGCCAGACGTCGAAGTGATGACCTACTCGCATTCGCTGGTTCAGCCAGCAGGTGGTTAGTGTGGGCGCACTGGCTTGCGGCTGGGGCAGTTACGATTTTCACGTGGCCGGGCCCGCACTCCCAAGTTGCGATGCCATCGGGTGCTGCAACTGTGTAAGCCTGACCGGCCGCGTGCGGGATACCATTTATAAAGTTGGCGGCCTCACCAAGGCTTTTCAAAGTCAATAGGTGCCGCGTGATGAAAGCAACGCCCAACCCGCTGCTGTCGGCCGTGAATTGCTCAAGTGCATTGACCGCGACACCAAGGCCGGCATCATTTGCCCCGCACAAGCCAATCATGCCCGCGTAACTCATGACGAGTGCCGTAGGCTTGCCTTCGGCCTTGACCCGAAGGATCATTAGTCTCCCCGCCGTCCATAGCGGCAGGTCCATTGTCTGGCCGAGGAAAGCAGCACTGGAACGAGCTGCAACCGAGCAACCCAAGCCACCGGTGAAACTCCATACTTCATCGAGAAATGTTAGTAGCAAGATGTCAACGAGTGCTACTTCAGCCCCGCTGGCGATACCGGTTACCTCATTCCAAAGATCAGGGGTGCAGGTGAGCGCAGTGTTAGTCAGTTCGCTGTCTATGAGGCGATCAGTAACCGCATCGACATCAACTCCGGACTCATGTAGTTGCTGGCGAAGGGCGCGCACTGCTTCACCGATCTGTTGTGCACGGGCCTGACCATGGGTGAAACCGCGAGCAGCGCCCGCACCGGATACTTCGATAACGTCCAAAAGTTGCTCTACTTCTTTCGTTTCAATACCACGAGGATTACTGGGATAACAACAATAGCGCCAATTATCACGAACGGAATTAAAAAGCCAGCGCTGGTGATCGCGAAGGCAATTAGTGCCAGGAATGCCGACCAGCCATTTTGCAACCCGGCTAAGAAACCAGGGGCGGTACTTGAAGTGAGTTCAGTGATTGGCGAAAGGGAGACGGTAACGGTAGACATGGCAACTTGTTGCCCAAGATAACCGCGCTGGGCCGTTAAGGAGTCAAGCTCGCCCTGGCGGTTGGCCAATTCAGTCTCAACCGCCACTAAATCGGTGACACTAGTGGCTTGCTCCTGCAAGATTTTAAGCCGGTCGATGGAAGTCTGCAGTACCCCAATGCGCGCATCTAGATCAACGACTTGGGTGGTGACGTCCTGGGCGTTAATGCTCACGGAGATAACAGTGCCGAGATCACCGAGGTCGCTCACGAAGGCATCCAAAGTTTCCGCTGGCACCCGCGCCACGATGTTGGCATAACTCGAAGTTCCATCCGAGTTGATATTTTGCGAATCGATAGTTCCCGCTCGGGAGGTGGTTGCGGCAATAACTTGGGCGGTGGCATCGGCAACATCGGCAACTCGAATATCGACGTAGGCGGTTCGGATTACCTGCGGTGCATTGATCGGATCAGAATTTACCTTGGTCTCACTGACTGCTGCTTCAGCAGGAATTGCATCGGTGGAAACCCCGGTAGCCATTCCAGGTACCGCCTCGGCGGCGGTGGGGCTGCCCGAACCGCAGGCACCCAGCAGGAGTCCGGTTGCTAAGAGCCCGATCGCGAGCAGCCCGATCGGGAGTACCTTGCCTGATCCGACTATTTCCCGCGTCATCTCCGGGCCTTCCGCTGAGGGATTTGCAGATACGACGTTTGCGGCTGCGTGCTGGTTCCGTCAACGCTACCGCGGGCGGGGGTCACCGGTGCGCCTACTGTGAAAAGTGGCAAGCCAGGAAAGTCAAACTAGAGCCGGGCGGAAATAGATACCTAGGTTCAGGTGGCACTAGGGTCGGCATATGGATGCCCTATACCTCATAGCCACCCTTAAGCCACGCCACGACAAATTGGTCGAGGCCAAAGCGGCACTTGACGAAGTAATCACCGCGACCAAAGCAGAGGTCGGGTGCGAGGTGTACGACCTAGTAATTGGAGTCGAAGGTTTTGCGGGCGCTGGTGAGGTGAACCTCACCGATTGGCTCATGATCGAGAAGTGGACTAGCCGCGCCCATTGGGATGCGCATATGGAGTCTGAGCATGTAAGGCAGCTGGGCGCGGTGCAAGACGGCTTTTTACGTGAACCAACCGAGTTAAGGTTTTATACCTCGAAATAAATGCAGGTAACATTCAGCTCGGCGCAGGTGGGCTGGCTGCCGGCAGATACGGGTGCTCAGGATCGCGGTTGGTCAGGTATTTTGCTACCCCGTAGATGGCGCCGGCAATTGGTACCGCGATGAGCGCACCCACGATTCCAAGCGCGATACTGCCAGCCGCAATGGCGATAACTATTGCTAGTGGGTGCAGATTCACGGCCTTGCCCATAACCAGTGGCTGCAGTACGTCACCGTCGAAGGAGCCCACGATTACTGTCAGCACTACAACGAGGAGCGCAATAATTGGCCCGCGCTCAGCCAGCGCCACGATTGCTGCGAAGAAGGTCGCAATGGGCGCACCGATTACCGGGATAAAAGCACCGATGAACACCACGGCGGCTAATGCCGGGGCCAGCGGCACCTGAAGAATTAAAAGCCCGATAAAGACCAGCAGAGCGTCACAAAAGGCCACGATTACGATGCCCCGGGTGTAGCCGGAGATAGAGTCCCACGCGATTCGACCCGAAGTATCTATTTGGCGCTGCGCGCTCTTGGGGATCCAAGAAATAATCCAGTCCCAGACTTTCCCGGGCGTGAGCAGGAAGAACAGCACGCCGAAAATAAAGACCGAAGCGGCAATAATCAAAGTCCCTACGGAACCAAGGGCAGAAAGGGCATCACCGAGTACTCCCTTGGCGACCGTGGTACCAGCTGATTTAGCCTGGTCTAGCAAGTTTGCGACCTGGGTGTCGGTGTACTGAAGTGGCCCGGTCTTGAGCCAGCCTTCAATGTCGGTGAACCCACTTTGGATGGCGAGCACAAGCTTTGGCCCTTCGTGGATCGAGGAGCTAATCACTACCGCCATGATCGCGACAATCGCAGCCCCAATTGCCAAGAGGGCCAGGACCATTGCGATGGGTTTGGGGAGAAATTTTTTGAGGAGGTTCATTACCGGCATGGTCCAGGCGGTTACTAACATCGCAAAGAAGAGGGCAAACACGACAGGAAATATGCGACCCATGATCGCCACTAACACGGCCAAGCCAGCGAGCACCACCAAAACCCGCCAGATAATGCCGGCCGTTGTTTTCAGGTTGTCAGGAACGCCGTCATTAGTTGGCACGTGGGCTCCTTGATCAGTTATTCGATGCGAACCAGGCCATTTACCGTACTGAACCATACCGCTAGGACACCGGATTCATCAGCATCTAGCCACTCCACGGCCACTTCATCCAAGGGGCTCGCTGTTGGTTCGCCGAGCCAAGCGCGGATGATGTCTGGGTCACCGGCGAGTTCGACTTTGCCGATTGCCACCGGGCCACCGGCAGCAGATGGGTGCTCCGCTGCGCTGCATTCCCACTGGACGAAGTAAGGAAGCTGCGGGTCTTCCATCAAATCCAAGATGCCAATTTGCTTCCAGCGCAGTTCAGTGCCATCTGGGCGTACTCGGTGGCCGGGGCCCGCTTGGCGTCCGAGTCGAAGCTCGATGGGTGAGATGTCATCGACCGCGACCGCCCAGCCGAGCCAACCACCCCCCGCGTCAGCTCGACTTTGAACGGCGCGGCCAAACGGGGCTTTAGCCGCGGCTGGGTGATCTAGCGCCGAAACGACTTCGACGTAGGCGCCCCCGGCCAGCGGGAGGATGAAGTTGCGGGTGCCGAATGAGGGGTGGCGGCCACCGTCAACGAAGGTGGCACCTAGGTCAGATCCGATGCGCTGAACAACGTCAGCAAGCTCACTTGAAGTGCAGGCATATGAGATGTGGTCTAAGCGCATATCGGGAATCCTGCCTAATGCCCTTTTCGGACCGTTAAGCACCCCCCTTTTACCCTTAATGTGGCATGCTGCGCACATGCCGGAAGACGCTGCGGTGGCGAAAGCCCCCACCGCTCAACTCGATAAAAAAAAGTCGATCATTCTAGGAATCATCGGTCTAGCTTTCATTGTTTTAATTTTCTGGAAAGTCATCCCACAGATCGGTAGTTACGCCGATGCATGGGAGGCCTTGCAATCGATGGGCGCACTTTCTATGGCCCTCATCATTGTCAGTGTGGTTGTGTA
>CAMDKJ010000006.1 GCA_945900705.1 Bifidobacterium breve
TTGGGCATTAGTCCTGATTTCATCGAAACCTTCATCGGGGAGACCACATCTAGTTTCAATTGCATTTGTTCCTTCAACTTCACGACCTCATCCGAAACAAGTACCGTGGCAGCATCACTTGCGCGAGTGGGTGAGACCGCCGAAAACGCCGTTGGGTAGACCCGCATGTACACAGGATTAGCGCTTTCCCGGCCCGCACCAAGTACATAAACTGCGCAAGTCGTTCTCAGTTCAGCGTTCGGGTCCCCGCTGATGTGGTGATAACGAGTCGTTCAAGTGCAAGTAATTTCTGCTCGGCATCCAAACTCGAGCCAATTTTGACTCCGCCCTTGACGGCGCCGTCGGCATCGGCGAGCGCAACAGCGGCCGCTGCTAGGCGTCGCTGATCACCACTCCACTTGGCCCACTGCTGACGTAACGTCTTGACCTTCCATGGCGGCACTCCGATGGTTTTGGCAACATCTAAATCCGATGCACCCGCCATGCCTCCGACACCGACCAGGGTTCGCAGCCCACTTGCCATCGCCAGCACCGTCGGCACTCCGACGTTGTCTGACGCCTCCATCGCCCATCGCAGGGATCGGAGCGCCTCAACCGACCGCTTGTCCCAGACCGCATCGGAGATCGTGTAGCCGGCAACATCAGCTACCCCGATGAAATAGGAATTGATATCTTCGATCGCAATTGGATCGTGTTCGACATCACTGCAAAGTTGCGATATCGCGCCAACCAACAGGCGTAAGTCGTGGCCGATGGAGTCATAGAGAGCCGTAATTGCCTCGGATGTCATCGAGCGTTTTTGCAGCCTTACTTCACGGGTCAAGAACTCAATGGTGGCTTTGCCCTTCTGCAGCGCCTTGCAATCAATCTCGGTGCCCCCTGCCGACCGCAGGGCGTCCAAAAGATTCTTGCCTTTGACTCCGCCGGGGTGGGTCACGATCAACCAAGCATGCTCCGCCGGCTCCGCGATGAATCCGCGCAATGCCGCGTCGACTTCATCACTTGACGAATCGATGCCCGTCACTATTAGCACGGTTGCATCGCCAAAGAGATTCGGCGACATCGCATCGCGAATCAAAGCGCCACCATCATCGGAACTGGCAGTAATTAGCACGCGTTGGGTACTTGGATCGATGGCGCGAATCGCTGCGAAAGTGTCGGCAACCGCGCGATCAACCAGCATCGGCTCATTACCCGAAGCGATGTAAATCCGCGCGGGTGCCGTCTTACTGAGCGCCATAGGGCGAAAGCATGCCAGAGCCACCTCTTTGCCGCCGTTCGCTACCCCCGGGCGACTAAGCCGAGCTGCCCGCTAGGGCTCGACACGACCGCAAGATCACCTTGCTCATCGGTTCGGCCGACCAGCGCACCTAAATCCTGCCAAGAAGCAATTGTTTCGGGTGCAGGATGCCCATAAGTATTACCTTTGCCGACACTAATTACCGCGAGACGCCCATGGGTCCATTCTGCAAATCGCGGATGCTGATAACGCGAGCCATGATGCGGAACTTTGACCACGTCAACCGTCAGGTTCGAGGTCGCGGCCATGATCGCCTCCTGCGCTTCGGGTTCGATGTCACCGGGCAGCAGGATTCGAACTCCGGAAATCTCAACCAGCAAGGTGACGCTCGAATTATTTGGGACCGAACCAGCCTGGATTAACCTAGCCGGCCACAGCACCTGCCAAGTTAGCTCCCCGATCTTGCGCACCTCGCCGATTTGAACAGGTTGTGATTCCAGCCCCACGTCATTGAGCCAACCATCGACAAGTGCAGCTCCATCTGGTGGATCACGCACGATCGTGGTAAAAACTGCACCTACCGAACGACCAGCCAGTACTCCGGGCAGGCCGTTGACGTGATCAGCGTGGTGGTGGGTCAGCACGATGGCCGAGATATTAACAACATCTAAATCCCGCAAACATCGATCGATCGAAATCGGGTCTGGCCCGGCATCCACCAACACGTACGTTGTCGCGGATGCACGTAGCACAAGAGCATCCCCTTGCCCAATATCGCAAACCACCATCAGCCAGCCAGGTGGCGGCCAGCCATGACGATTAAGTGGTGCGAAGGTGAACAGGCCAATTACGCAAATAGCCGCACCTGCAGCGGCAATCAATACCCCCTTAGGCACACCCCCCGGCCAACGACGTTTTGAATACCGGCGCGCATAAATGATGGATACTGCCGCGGGGAGCAGAAGCGCGGCACCTATCCAGCCACTCGGCCACGGCAAACTCGCCAAAGGCAGCGAACTACAAGTAACAGCGACCTGCGCGATCCAGCCGGCGGGCCATGATGCTAACTGGCCAATGAGACTTGCCAGTGGAGGACTAACCAGCGAGACGAATGCGGCGAGCAGCCCCAGAACTGTGACCGGAGCGACCGCGGGCATCGCCAGCAAATTCGCCGGCAGCGCCACCCAGCCAACGCTCGTGCCCATCGCAATTAGCAACGGCAGCGTCGCAAGTTGCGCTGCGGTGGTGATCGCGATCGCCTCCCGTAACGCCGGCGGTAGCCGCGCGCACCAGCGCTGGCTTGCCAGCCACCTCTCAACCAGCGGTGAAAGCAGGATGAGCCCTGCCGTCGCAGCCACCGAGAGCGCGAAGCCCCATGACACCGCCAGACCCGGGGCGATCACGATTAACACGATCACGGCCGTCGACAACACCGCGGGCCCACCCCGCCTGCCACCCGCCAACATTCCAACGAGCACCACCGCGCCCATCACCGCCGCACGTAAGACACTTGGTTGCGGGCGCACCAAAATTACGAAATAGGTCAGAGCAATCAGTGCAAAGACAATGCGGCCCGGCAGTCTAAGCCGGAGTAAACGCGCAATACCGAGAACTACCACTAAAACAATAGCGACATTCCCGCCTGACACCGCGGTCAAATGTGAGAGCCCGGAGTTGCGCATGGCATTGTCAAGTTCATCGGACTGCAGTGATTCGTCACCTACGGCTAGACCCGTGACAAGTGCAGCCGCATTGGGTTCGGATTTTGCAACACTGGCTCGCAATCCAGCGCGCATCGACGTTGCGACTTGATCAATTGGGCCGGCATCACCAATCATTTCGATCTGGTCGGCACCGGAAACACTCAATTGAGCTGCCGTATCAGGTAACCAGGGTGCGGCCAGCCGCCCGATCACTTTAATCTGCGTGCCAGACGGCGGCAGGCCATCGCTGCCAGGGATACGGATAATGATTGGCAGTCCACTGACAATCACCCTGCCACGGGCCTCAATTTGCGTGGCGTTAACACGTAGCTGATTCGAAGTAGCCGACTGCCAAATCACTTGACCGCGCGAGGTTTGCCGCTGCGCATCCCCAATAACAATGCCGTGCACGGTGGCGGTAGCACCCGCATCAACCCAGTCGGCCAACGGCTGCGCGGTGAGCGACAGGATCTGCCAACTCGCCGCCACTACTCCAATAGCGAGCCCGAAGGCACCTGTTCGAATCAAGTCAGCGCGGTGACCACCCAAGCGATCGGCGAAGAGCCACGTCGGCACCAAGCAGGTAGCGGCGATCAGTAGAACAAGAAGTACGTGCTGATGGCGTTCGACAAGTTGCGGGACTGAATTCGCCGAAACCACCAGAACCACCGCGCCCAGCCATGCCGCCGCCGCTGGGAGCAGCAGGCGCAGATCAATCAAACCCGGACCAGTGGACGAATCTGTTCGAGAATTGATGGCCCGATACCAGTTACTTCACCAAGTTCATCAATACTTCGAAATACTCCGTTTGTCGTGCGCCAAGCCATAATTCGAGCCGCCAGCACCGGGCCAACACCGGGCAGGGATTCATAATCGGTTTCGGTTGCACTATTTAGGTTGAGTACCCCATTGGCGTCAACGGGTGATCCGGTAACCGCACCTGCCTGCGCCCCGACAACGATCTGCTCACCGTCAATCAAGACGCGGGCCAGATTTACCGACCCGAGTGCTTTTGCAGTTTTGGCGCCACCGACAGCGGTGATGGCGTCAGCAATTCGCGAGCCGGCGGGCAAATGCACCAATCCTGGATTATTAACCGCGCCGGTGACATGGACAACAACTTGCCCCGATACCGCAGCCGGGGTGTTGATGGCCCCGGGGACCGCAGCGCCACTTGCTATCACTTCTGGGGCAAGTGCTACTTCCCGCGGACGGCCCTGCCACCACATCCAACCGGCAATCAGTGCAGCGCCGAGCACGATCACTAGGAGCCCGCGCCAGGCCCGCCTATCTAAGTTAAATACCCGAGCCCTTGGAGCCGGGCCCGCAATGGCGGCGGCAAAAGCATCGGCCGGCAGCTCTGCCGGCGGGGCCGGAGTCCACTGGCTCGCAATTCGGTGGAGGCGATCGCTGGTTGCTGCTGCCACCGCCGGCGCCTGCTTATGAAAGCGGTCAGCACCCACGTTGCGCAAAGTCATACCGCGACGTTAGAAAGTCACCGCATAAAAGTCAGTGGGCAATTACCGACCTGTGGATGAACTTGCCATCAGAGCCACGTTGTGGACAACGCGAGTTTGCTATTGCAAGGTGGCACGGCGGACATTGCCGATATGCCGACCCAGCACAAACCCGGCCATCGCTACCGAGAAAACCGCATCAGATGGATCCAGTAATCCGACGGCCCACCCGACTACCCCACTAAGTGCCAAAACGATTGCGGCTAGGGCAGCACCGAGGCCAACACGGTGCCAAATAGCAACTCCAATACCAAAAGTTATGAGCACCGGGATGGCCAGCCATGGCTGCACCCCAAGGATTGCGCCCAGGGTGGTCGCAACCCCCTTGCCGCCACGGCCTTTCAAGAATGGTGAAGTGATGTGGCCGAGCACCGCGGCTAATCCGGCAACTTCACCGGCAATCTCACCGACGTAAATTCCGAACAGGGCCGCTGGCACAAAGCCTTTGGCAATATCTATGACACCGACAATGACGCCCCAGCGCGCCCCTAAAGTGCGGCCCACATTGGTGGCACCGGGATTACCCGAACCTGAGGCATAGAGGTCGACGCCGAATACCCGCGCGACATAAACAGCCGGACTAATCGAGCCAAGAAGATAACCAACTGCGCCGGCAACAAGCACCCATAACCACGGGGTCAAAGCCAATCAACTTTCGGTGCCACTACGACAGCAACCATCCCCGGGCCCACATGTGCACCGACAACTCCACCTACCGGGCACTGCACGATGGTGGCGGCTGGTAGCCGCTCCTGCAAGATATCAACAAGTTGCTGCGCCCGCTCGGGCGCCGACAAATGCTGAACAGCGATATCCACCTCAGCATCACCTGCTGCTTCAACCGCGAGATCAGCTAATCGAGCCAAAGCTTTTGATGCCGTGCGCACCTTGTCAACTTGCTGCACGTGCCCATCAACGAGTTGCAAAAGTGGCTTAACTTTAAGGGCTTGACCCACCACCGCTCGCGTCGAGCTAACTCGCCCACCGCGGCGCAAATACTCCAAAGTATCGACATAAAAGAATACTCGGCTGGCTTCTGCGCGCCGCTCGATTATTGAGGTGACGTCAAACTCATTAGCACCCAGGCTAGCCGCCTCGGCACCAGAAATTACCGCGAAGCCAAGGCCCATGGCGATACTGCGGCTATCGATTACCTGCACCGAAATCGTGCAATCTTTCGCCGCAAGTAACGCTGACTCGTATGTTGCAGACATCGCGGCTGAAAGCGTTGCCACCACTATCGAGGTGGCCCCTGCCTCTTGGGCTGACCGAAAGCATTCAAAGAAACGTTCGGGCGAAGGACGTGAAGTCGTGACCGGATGCCAATGCTCGAGTGCTTCTACTACGCGCGCAGCTTGCTGATCTTCGGTTTCGTCATACGGCTGGCCGGCGACCACGACTTGCACAGGTACCACCGAGATCCCGTACTTCGCTGCCCACCCGCTCGGCAAGTAGGCCGTCGAATCGGTAATGACAGCAACTGGCATACGGGCAGCGTAACGAAAACCGGCTACTCAGGCACAATGTTGACGAGCTTGGGTGGTCGCACAATGACCGTCTTAATACCTTTGCCCTCCAGTGCAGCCTGCACTGCGGGGGCCGAAAGGGCCAACGCCCGCAGTTCGTCTTCGCTGATCGTGGGGGCAACCTCAAGGCGCTCGCGCACCTTGCCAGCGATTTGCACAATACAAATCACCGACTCTTCGACCAAGAGTTCGGGATCCACTTTTGGCCAGCCGGCAAGTGCCACCGAAGGCTCATGGCTCAAGCGCGACCACATGTCTTCAGCGGTATAAGGCGCAACAAGTGACAAAATAATCGCTACCGCCTCTGCGGCTTCACGGACGGCCGGATCATTTGGCCCACACCCACTATCAATCGCCTTGCGGGTCACATTTACTAACTCCATGGCCCGTGCCACCGCAACATTGAATCGGAAGGACTCAATAGAGACAGTGGCATCGTGCACTGCCCGATGTGTGGCTTTTCGAAGTTGGCGGTCACCGGAACTAAAGTCAACCCCGGGTGCACTTGTCACATCACCAGATAGACGCCAAGCCCGAGCTAAGAACTTTTTCGCACCTGACGGAGAGACATCAGCCCAGTCGACATCGTCCTCGGGTGGCCCGGCGAACACCATGCTCAAACGAATGGCATCGACTCCGTGGATTGCAAGTTCATCGGAGAGCCGCACCAGGTTGCCTCGACTCTTACTCATTGCGGAGCCAGACATCACCACCATGCCCTGGTTCAGCAGACGCGTGAATGGCTCGGTGAAGTCAAGCAGGCCCATATCGTAAAGGACTTTGGTGAAGAACCGGCTGTAAAGCAGGTGCAAGATTGCATGGGTGACACCACCCACATATTGGTCAACCGGCAACCATTCGCGCACCTTTGCTGGGTCAAAGGCCCGAGTCGAGTCATTCGGGTCTACATAACGCAGGTAGTACCACGATGAATCGACGAAGGTATCCATGGTGTCGGCGTCACGCGTTGCTGGCTCACCGCACTTGGGGCACAGAACACTGGCCCACTCGATTGCAGCACCAAGGGGTGAGGTGCCCTTCGGCTTGAGGTCTAGGCCCTCGGCCGGGGGCAACAGCACCGGCAACTGTGCTTCGGGTACCGGAACCTCACCGCATGTTGGGCAATGAATGATCGGGATCGGTGCACCCCAGTAACGCTGACGTGAGATAAGCCAATCGCGAAGGCGGTAATTAACCGCCGGGCGCCCGGTGCCACGTTGTTCAAGCACCAGATTCATCGCAGCGATTGCTTCGACTTTGCCGAGGCCATCAAGTGGGCCCGAGTTAACGTGTCGTCCGTCATCGGCCGTGGCAACGCCGGTCTCTACTGGGTCTTCACCGGCCTCAACAACTACCCGCACGGGAAGATTAAATTTACGAGCGAAGTCTAGGTCGCGCTGGTCATGTGCGGGTACGGCCATAATCGCACCGGTACCGTAGTCGGCGAGTACGTAATCCGATGCCCACACTTCGATGCGCTCGCCACTTACTGGGTTGATGGCGTAACGCTGCAAGAACACACCGGTCTTTTCACGTGATTGGTCTAGCCGATCCATTTCCGAGGTGCCTTTGACCTGCTCGAGATAAGCCGAAAAATCTGCTTCCGCTGAGGTTCCTAGAGCAAGTTCAGCAGCAAGGTCTGAGTCGACAGCCACCACGAAGAAAGTTGCGCCATACAAAGTGTCGGGTCGAGTCGTATACACAGTAACCGGCTCATCGCGCCCTTCGATAGCGAACTCGACTTCAGCACCACGTGAGCGACCAATCCAGTTGCGCTGCATCAGCAGCACTTTCTCCGGCCATTTACCTTCGAGGTCTTCCATGTCATCAAGTAGGCGATCGGCGTAGTCGGTAATACGCAGGTACCACTGAGTTAATTTCTTTTTGGTGACGGGCGTATCGCAGCGCTCACAAACTCCGTTGACAACTTGCTCATTCGCCAGCACAGTTTGGCAATTCGGGCACCAGTTTACGCTACTTGCCTTGCGATATGCCAGCCCGCGCTCAAACATCTGCAGGAAGAACCACTGATTCCATTTGTAGTATTCCGGGTCGCAAGTATTGAAAACCCGATCCCAGTCAAATGAGCAGGCGTAACGGCGCATCGAAGCTTTTTGCTGCGCAATATTTTCGTAGGTCCAGTAAATCGGATCCTCATTACGCTTTATTGCGGCATTCTCTGCCGGCAGCCCGAAAGCGTCCCAGGCGATCGGATGCATGACATTAAAGCCCTGCTGCACCCAGTACCGGGCAATAACGTCGCCTAGCGCGTACGCCTCGGCATGGCCCATGTGAAGGTCACCGGATGGGTACGGAAACATGTCAAGGACGTACTTCTTGGGCCGGGTATCACCTTGGCCCCCGGATCGAAATGGGGCTAGCTCATCCCAAATGGGCAGCCAACGCTCCTGAATTGCATCAAAGTCATAGCCGACGGGCTCGTCGGAGCGATCGGCGACATCAGCTGGTTCACTCATAGGACTGGCGAGTCTACCGAGGCGCTGTCTACGCGGTCCCCGGTGCCGAGCCCAAGGAGTCATTCAGCGAAAAATTAGCTGAACCCCTAAGCACAGACGGCAGGTTCTACGGCTAGTTGTGGCGACTTCACGGCGCGGGCATTATGTTCGTGTCATGCGCGAGCACCTAAAATTGGTCACTCTAGGAGCAGCCAAGATCCAAGTCACCACGGTCGCATGGATCCCTTCGATCCGTGGCGCGGTTGTTGTCTCCTTATGTATCTCCTGGTGCATCTATGCCGGCATTACCCCTTATGCCATTCCACTTGCCGTGGGTGCACTCTTTGTGGGCCTAGCGGATGTCGATCAAGTATTTGGACAGCGCTGGCGCACCATGTTGACTGCCACTTTCTGGGTCACCATCAGCGCCCTGCTCGGAGGCCTGGCATCAAATTTTGGTGTTTTCCAAGTACTACTAGTCGCGGTAATGGGTGCAATATGCGCCTATGTTGGGGTAGCGGGTCGCCGCAGCGCACTGATCGGGTTGTTATCCGTGGTCGCTTACGTCATTTTCTCGGGAGCCCCCGAGAACAATCTGACCGCCTTGCTGACCGGGGGCCTGGTCGCCATTGGTGGGCTCATCCAAACTGCCGCTACGGTGGTGCCAACTGCTATCCGGGCACCGCGGGTATTTCGGGTTCCCCACGAGAGTGACCATATTTTTCGTCAACTGCGTGAAAATTTGAACACGAAAAACGACTTTTTTAGGCATGGTGCTCGCCTAGCCTTAGCTTTGGCTGTTGCGATGTCGGCTTATCTTTATCTGGGCTGGCCGCACGGCTATTGGATACCAATGACCGTGGCCTGGATCAGCCTGCCTGACCAAAACGGAACCGCGACTCGCGTAATAGCACGAGTGGCAGGCTCCCTTGCCGGTGTGGCTATTACCTATGCGGTTATCGAAGGGTTGCATCTCCAGACCTACGCAACCGCGATATTCATTGGCTTCGGCGGGCTTGTCATGTTGGCATTCGTTCGCGCCAATTACGCGATCGCCGTGAGCGGTATCACCATCTTTGCGATCTCCCTGATGTCACTCATCGGCGATCCCATTGCCGAAGTTTCTGCTATCCGACTGCTCTCAACATTGATCGCGGGAGTCATCGTCATCGGTGCCTCCTTTCTCTGGCCAGCCGTTCGAACCGAAGATGAGCGTGCCCACTAACCTGCCTTTATGTCTCGACGCGGCTGGGCGCTGTTCATTTCACTCGGAGTAATCTGGGGTTTGCCCTACCTGCTCATCAAAGTAGGAGTTGAATCACTTTCACCGTTCGTCGTGGTGTTTGCCCGCGTATTTATTGGCGCCGCCATAATGCTGCCAATCGCTTACTTCACCGGGCAACTTCGCAAACTCAAAGGCCACTGGCGGTGGGTGTTCATCTTCGCGATCGTCGAGATGACTTTCACTTTCTTGGCACTGACGTGGGCAGAGCAGCGCATTTCAAGTTCACTCGCCGCCTTGCTGATTTCAACGGTGCCGCTTACTGCCGCAATCATCGCCCGGGCGATGGGCCTTGACAGTCGCTTGAGCGGGATGCGTTTGGTGGGTCTGGGCGTCGGATTTGCCGGAGTCGCAGTCCTTGTCGGGCTCGATGTTTCTGGTGGGGATTTCCTTTCGGTTGCTGCAATCAGCATCACCGTTTTGGGATACGCCCTCGGCCCAATAATTGTTGATAGAAAACTAAGTAGCGCCCCGAGCGTTGCGGTCATCGCGGCGTCATTGACCATCAATGCGTTGATCTACGCACCATTTGCTTGGCTGACTTGGCCCACCGAGGCGGTGCCCGCTAATGCTTGGTGGTCGATTGTGGCACTCGGCGCCGTTTGCACCGCAGGCGCTTTCATTATTTTCTTCGCGCTCATCGCCGAAGTCGGCCCGGCCCGAACTACCGTCATCACCTATGTCAATCCGGGCGTCGCGGTGATCTTGGGTGTGCTGATCCTTGGCGAACCACTCACCCCGGGCATCCTCATTGGGTTTCCGTTGGTATTGGCCGGATCTTTCTTAGCAACCCGGCGTGCGCCGACCATGGAGTCCGAGCCCCACGCTTAAACAGCTGACCAGTCCAAACCGTCACCCGAGGTTGCACACCACATTGACTCGTTCTCCTCGCGCCACTCGGACCACGCGGCTTCATACGCTGACCCGAGCCCGCTGGCTTTTAGGGAGGTGACGTCCTCATCGGGAAGACTGACGCTCATCTTCACACCTTGAGCATACTGCGGGTAGGACTGAAGTATTACCTGAAAAATGGTGGAGCTGAGGGGATTCGAACCCCTGACCCCCTGCATGCCATGCAGGTGCGCTACCAGCTGCGCCACAGCCCCGAAATTTGCCTAACCAGATGAACGCGGGAGGCGCAAGCATACCAAGGCAGCCACCGGCCGGTTTCGGTGGCCGCAAGTAGTTAACTAACGATCATCGGCTAGCGCCGACTCCGGCAAGGTGCCTGCGTTGTATTCCTGTAGGCGCCATCTCGGGCCGAATGGGCTGACATTCTCAACCAGCACCGACCAGGAGCAGTTGGTCAAAACCCCAAGTACCGCCCAGTGCTCAGGTGGCAGCCCCAAAATCTCACCGATACCCGCGCGCGCGGCCCCACCGTGGGTTACCACCACGAGCACCTGGCCGGGCTCGACCCGCTCGAGGGCCCGTTGCACGGCGGCGGCGACGCGCTCGGCCACTTCAAGCCGGGTTTCACCTGATACCCCGGCTCGCATTTCAGCACTTGCTGACCATTGCGCGAGCATTGTTCCGTAGCCCTGCTCCATCTCAGGGCGCGTTAGCCCTTCCCACTCCCCCGCAAACGTTTCGCGCAGGCCCACATCGGTGGTGACTTCGAGGCCGAGTATCCGGGCAAGAGGCTTTGCGGTATTCATTGCGCGGCTCAGATCCGACGCGACAATCACCGCCGGCTGCAAAGTTGCGAGCATCGCCGCCGCGCGCTCGGCTTGTTCCACGCCTAACTCATCTAGGTCTATGTCGGTTTGCCCTTGGAAGCGCTGCTCGGCATTCCAGTGGGTACGTCCGTGCCGCCAGAAAACTATTCGGCGGGCTTCGCGGCGCTCGCTCAGGATGACTCCCAAGGGTTGGTGCTGCGTGCGCCGTCATACGCCGCCTCTCGCGATGAGTCGCGGGCCGAATGCGGGGCGTTAACCGACGCCGGCAGTTCGAGCATCGGGCAATCCTTCCAGAGTCGTTCGATGGCGTAGTGAATTCTCTCTTCGGCAAGTTGCACATGCACCACAATGTCACCGTAATCAAGTAGCACCCAGTGGCTCTCGCGCTCGCCCTCGCGCCGGAGTGGCTTGGCTCCCATCTCGCGCAATCGTTCTTCAACACCGTCAACAACACCCTTAACCTGGCGGTCATTCGCGGCCGAAATAAGTACGAACACATCGGTTATGACGACATGGTCACTCACGTCGATTGCCATGATGTCTTCGCCGAGCTTCTCTGAGGCCGCCTCGGCCGCCGCTACCGCGAGTGCTACTGCTTCACTACTTGCTGTCATGACCACTGCTTTCAGGTTGTTTTGGAAGTGCTATTGATAAAGCTTGCGCTTACCGATGAAATTTGCAACCGACTCCGGCACCAAATAGTTAATTGGTTCACCGCGGCCGGCCCGGGCTCGAATATTGGTTGATGAAATCGCCATGGCCGGTATTTCTAGTAGCGTCCAAGAGTCTGCTGGGAGGTCTGGGTGGCGCATCTCATGCCCTGGCCGCGTAACACCGATGATGTGAGCCAAGGCGATGACCTCCTGCGGCCCCCGCCACTCCATGATGTCAGCAAGGGCATCGGCTCCGGTGATGAAGAACCACTCGGTTTCCAAGTTTGGAAAATTCAGTTCGTACTGCGCTCGTAAATCTCGCAGCGTGTCGACCGTATAGGTCGGGCCCTCGCGATCAATGTCGACTCGGGTGACGTCGAAGCGATCATCCGTGGAGGTAGCAAGCACCGTCATTAAATAGCGTTCCTCCGGCGTTGCCCCCGGAGCCGGTGATTTGTGCCACGGCTGCCCGGTCGGAGCAAAGAGCACCGTATCAAGTTTAAAACTGTAAGCAACTTCGGATGCGGCGACAAGGTGGCCATGATGAATTGGGTCGAAAGTTCCGCCCATCACCCCGATGCGACGGGTGGTCACAAGATTGGGTCTATCGGTCGACGTTGATCATGGCGGTTACGACGAGCAGCGCTACTAAGACCAAGAAGGCAAAACCGCCGAAAACATAAGGGGATATCATCCCCTGCGCTGCTACTTCTTCAGCCGCACCCAGACCCATAGTGGAACCCTTCATGTCGTTGTAGGAGCACTCTACTGGGCTGAACAAAATCTCGTTATCCGCGTACGTGACCGTCGCCGGTCACGACATAAGTCGTGGTAGTCAACTCGGTGAGCCCCATGGGGCCGCGCGCATGCAGTTTCTGGGTGGAAATCCCGATCTCAGCTCCGAAACCAAACTCGCCACCATCGGTGAATCGGGTCGAGGCGTTAACCATGACGGCGGCCGAATCCACGCCAGCGACAAAACGCTGGGCCGCAGATTGACTATCGGTAACAATCGCCTCGGTGTGACCACTTGACCACCGACGAATATGGGCCAACGCACCATCGATACTGTCAACGATGCCTGCCGCTATATCCAACGAGTAGTACTCCGCGGCCCAGTCGTCATCTGTGACATCGGCGAATTCAACCCCGGTGCCCGTGGCATGTAGGGCGAACCGTGAGTCACCATGGATGGTGACCCCGGCCTCCTTCAGCGCAATTAGCGCCCGGGGTAGGAACGCGTCGGCGATCTCGCGGTGAACTAGCACCGTCTCTGCTGCATTGCATACACTCACGCGCTGCGCCTTACTGTTCATCAAAATTGCTATTGCCTTATCGATATCAGCGTCCTTATCGATATAGACGTGACAGTTGCCGACGCCGGTCTCAATAACTGGGACCGTAGAATTGTCAACCACGCTGCGGATTAGATCAGCGCCGCCACGTGGGATTAACACATCCACCAAGCCTCGCGCCGTCATCAAATATTTAACCGAGTCGTGGGTAACACCCGGCACCAACTGGATGGCATCGGCGGGTAGGCCCGTCGAGGTCAGCGCATCGCGCATGACCGCGGTCAATGCCGCATTACTTTCAGCCGCAGATGAGGACCCCCGAAGGAGCGCGGCGTTACCGCTCTTTAGGCAAAGCCCGGCGGCATCAACCGTGACATTGGGTCTAGCTTCATAAATCATCCCGACTACGCCGAGCGGCACTCGAATTTGCCGCACCTGCAAACCATTTGGAAGGGTGTAACCGCGAATGACTTCACCGACTGGATCTGGCAATGCGGCAACTTCGCGCAGTGCCTGCGCAATATCTGCGATGCGAGACGGGGTTAGAGTCAGGCGGTCGACAAGGGCCGCGGAGGTGCCGGCAGCCTGTGCTCTGGCAACATCACCGGCATTGGCTGCGGTAATCTCATCCGAACGCAGGTCAAGGGCGTCGGCCATTGCGAGCAGCGCTTTATCTTTTTGCTCACGAGTCAGTAGCCGCAGCAGGCTGGCTGCATCGCGGGCCGCTCGTGCGGTCGCGAGTACCTGCTCTTTCTCTTCGTTGGTTGTCTCACTCATAGCCACAGCCTAGATGAATCCAAAGTGCGTCACTCAAAATGGCAGTAGTCGCCCAGCGGCGAGGGGTCCGGGCTGCTCATTATGGAATCTCCCCCGCCGGTGGAAGGTGTCCTGGCTAATAACCTCGACCCCCACCGCCTGCCATGAGGGCAATTGCGCTGACTCAAGATGCTCATCCCACAACCTCACTGACATGGACAAGGCTTGGTCTACGTCAACTGCTTCCTCCCAGTAGCGCACTTCCGCTCTATCGACCGCGAATCGACCCGATAACAAGAATGGGTGCTGGTGGCCTAAACGCTCAAGTGCCGCGCGAATTTCAATTTCACTGACTGGGGCGCCGGACACCGTCAAAGTGACATGCCACAGATGTTCTGAATCAAGCGAGAGCGAGTCGGCGACCACGTAGGCCTCCTATCAAATCCGCCTAGATCGAGATGATCACCAGGTCGTCCCGGTGAACAACTTCGCGTTCATACTCTGGACCTAGATCCCGGGCTAGGTCCTTGGTAGACCGCCCCAGCAACCCGGGAAGTTCACCAGAGTCAAAGTTGACCAGTCCGCGGGCGATCGTGTTGCCACTTTCGTCTAATAAGTCCACCGGATCTCCGGCATCGAACTTGCCGTCGACGCCCGTGATACCTGCCGGAAGCAGAGAAAGTCGCCTTTGGACGACCGCTGCCACCGCACCGGCATCAAGGTGCAACCGTCCGCGGGCACTCGTGGCGTGCGCCAACCAGAGCAGCCGGGTTGAGGTGCGCTCCCCGGTGGGATGAAACAAGGTGCCGCTGGAGGCCGAACTCAAGGCGATCTCACTAGCATCCGCCGCAGCCAGAAGTACCGAGATACCCGCTGAGGTGGCGATCTGGGCGGCTTCCACCTTGGTTGCCATACCGCCGAGACCCACGCCAGCCGCCCCGACTCCCCCAATGCGTATCGCGGTTAAATCTGCAGGAGTGCGCACCTCACTGATCAGTTTGGCTCCGGGCTGGGTTGGCGGCCCGTCATACAGCCCATCGACATCCGAAAGGAGTATCAATGCCTCGGCAGCTACCAGGTGGGCAACAAGTGCCGCAAGTCGATCGTTATCGCCGACCCTGATTTCATCGGTTGCAACGGTGTCGTTCTCATTGACAATCGGAATAACACCCATTTCAAGTAGGCGAAATAAGGTGCGCTGGGCATTTCTATAATGTGAACGGCGGGTCACATCCTGTGCGGTCAATAGCACCTGACCAACAGTGATGCCGTGTTTGGCGAACTCGCTGCTGTATTGCGCGATCAACATGCCTTGCCCAACACTGGCGGCCGCTTGCTGCGTTGCTAAATCCCTGGGGCGCGTAGTCAATCCAAGTGCGGGAAAGCCGGCTGCGATCGCACCACTTGAGACGAGCACGACTTGGTGACCCGCTACATGCCGTGCCGCTAATTGTGCAACTAGATCCGCAATACGCTCAGCATCCAGCCCACCACCGCGTTTGGTCAGCGATGATGAACCAACTTTTACGACGATGCGCCCAGCTGACGCCACCATCTCGCGAGCGTTCACGCACCCTCCACGTCGAGCTGGGCATCCAATCGCACATCGGTACCTCGTGGGCTCTTACTCGAACCCATATCCACATGCAAAGTCGGTTGCCAATCGAATACCACAGCATTGTCGTCGCTACCTATCATCACTGTGCAACCGGCTGCCGCACCCTGCTTAACGAGTTGCTCTTCAACCCCGAGTCGGGCCAGCCGGTCAGATAGGTAGCCGACTGCTTCATCATTGCTGAAATCAGTTTGACGCACCCAGCGCTCAGGGCGCTCACCGCGCACCCGATAGCCATCAGCCTCGTGAGTGACAGTGAAGCCGCGGTCATTTACTGACCTCGGGGTAATGATAATCCGCGGAGCCTCATCGGGGATAGCCGCAATGCGAGCCTGCAGCACCTTTTCTGCCATCGCAAACGAAAGTGGGCGCAGACCCTCATGGGTTGCCGCAGAGATCTCAAAGACTAGGTAGCCGCGCTCCTCGAGGATCGGACGCACTAGCTCGGCAAGTACGCGCGCATCGGGAACGTCAATCTTGTTGAGCACCACAATGCGCGGACGGTCTAGTAGCCCGCCGTAGAGAGCCAGTTCGTGTTCGATGGCGTCTATATCGTCAATTGGGTCACGGCCCGGCTCCATCGTGGCGCAGTCGAGAACATGCACAAGCACACTGCAACGCTCCACATGGCGCAAAAACTCCAGACCCAGACCTTTGCCTTCACTGGCACCGGGTATCAACCCCGGAACGTCAGCGACGGTATAGACAACTTCACCCGCAGTTACGACTCCGAGATTTGGAATCAAAGTGGTGAACGGGTAGTCGGCAATTTTTGGCCGAGCCGCACTCATGGCGGCAACGAGGCTTGACTTACCAGCACTCGGGAAACCCACCAACGCAACATCTGCGACAGTCTTAAGTTCTAGGACGATATCTCGATACTCACCGGGTTCACCGAGCAGTGCAAAGCCAGGGGCTTTACGACGCGGTGAGGCCAAAGAGGCATTACCGAGGCCACCCCGACCGCCTTTGGCGATGATCTGCCGGGTGCCGGCCCCGAGGAGATCAGCGATGACGGAGCCATCGGGTGCCATCACCATCGTGCCGTTGGGCACCCGTAACACGACGTCGTCGCCTTCACCCCCGTTGCGGTGTGAACCTTGGCCCGGGCGACCGTTATCGGCTTTGCGATGCGGGCCATGATGAAACTCGAGCAGAGTTGTCACACTCGGATCCACGACCAGCACAATGTCACCGCCCCGCCCGCCACTGCCGCCGTCTGGCCCACCTAGTGGTTTGAATTTCTCGCGCAGCACCGAGGCACAGCCGTGACCTCCGTCGCCACCTTGTACATGCAAGGTGACTTGGTCAACAAAAGTGGCCACGATTAAAACTCCCTTTTTCTGGAAACCGTGCAATCGCAAAGAGGCGAGCCCAACGGGCCCGCCTCGTCGACATGCGGTGTGCGCAGCAATAACTGCGCAAAGCTTGAACGCTTACTGCTGGATTACGCTCCTGCGAGGATATTGACGACGCGGCGGCCACGGGCCACTCCGAATTCGACAGTGCCGGCTGCTAGGGCGAACAACGTGTCGTCCTTGCCGCGACCCACGTTTTTACCGGGATGAAAGTGGGTGCCGCGCTGACGAACGATGATCTCGCCGGCATTGACATCTTGGCCACCGAAACGCTTAACGCCTAAGCGCTGGGCGTTGCTGTCGCGACCGTTGCGGGTGCTCGATGCACCTTTCTTATGTGCCATTAGTTCACTTCCCGGTTTTGATGTCGATGACCTTGACCGCGGTGAGGTCTTGACGATGACCTTGACGGCGACGGTAGCCGGTCTTGTTCTTGTACTTCAGGATATCAATCTTGGGCCCGCGGTGATGATCGACGATCTCCGCCGTGACAGTTACCGTCGCCAATGTCGCGGCATCGCTGGTGACAGTGCCACCATCGACAACCAAGAGGGCGGGCAGCGTCAGGGATTTGCCTGGCTCACCGGCCTGCCGGTCGAGCACCACAACATCGCCAACCGCGACCTTTTCTTGCCGGCCGCCAGCGCGCACGATCGCGTACACCACAAACTCCTACCTGTAAGTCAATTCCCGGGATCTAGCCCCGCGAGGTGGCAGCCTTTAGGCCGCCCGGGGCTAAGGGTACGGATAGCACCCTCAAGTGGTCAAACCGCCTCCTCCGAAAGGCCTGTTTCGAGTACTTCCGGGGTGGCTTCGAGCTCAGTTTCGAGCACGGTTTCAGCCTCATGGGCCAGTTCATCGGCCAGTTCGTAGGCGCGAGCGGCCACATCGGCTGGATCCACCGCATTCGCCGGCCGCCGGTTCTTGGGCGAGATCTCGTGGTCATGGCCGTGGTCTGCCCCATTGCCGTTGTCAACCGGATGCATGGAGATCCGAAGGCCCCGGCCGGCGCAGGCATCGCACGGGGTCGAGAAGGACTCAATAAGCCCCGAGCCGATGCGCTTGCGGGTCATCTGCACCAGGCCGAGTGAGGTGACTTCGGCAACTTGGTGCTTAGTGCGGTCACGGCCCAAGGACTCAACCAACCGGCGCAGCACCAAATCACGATTTGCTTCGAGCACCATGTCGATGAAGTCGATGACGATGATGCCACCTACATCGCGCAGGCGAAGCTGGCGGACGATCTCTTCGGCCGCCTCCAAGTTATTACTCGTAACAGTTTGTTCGAGGTTACCGCCTTGGCCAATGAACTTGCCGGTGTTTACGTCAACCACCGTCATGGCTTCGGTGCGGTCAATAACCAGTGAACCACCCGATGGCAAGAACACCTTGCGATCGAGTGCCTTCGCCAGTTGCTCATCGACCCGGTACTCGTCGAAGAGATCTTTATTCGAAACCCAATGCTGGAGGCGGTCGACGAGATCAGGCGCAATCCCATTTATATACGTGGTCACGGCCTCCCACGCGGTATCACCCGAGACAACCAACTTATTGACATCTTCATTAAAGAGGTCGCGCACAACTTTGATTGCCAGATCGGGCTCCCCATGAAGCAGGGTGGGTGGGGATGCGGTCTTAACCGCCTCAGCGATTGCCTCCGACTGTGCCTTCAGCCGCGTGATGTCCTGCTCAAGGGCCTCCTCGGGTGCGCCTTCAGCAGCGGTGCGAACAATGACACCAGCTTCTTCGGGAATGACGCGCTTAAGAATGTTCTTCAGTCGGGACCGCTCGGTATCAGGCAACTTGCGGCTGATACCTGTCATCGAACCGTCGGGCACATAAACCAAGTACCGACCCGGTAGTGAGATCTGGCTGGTCAGGCGTGCACCCTTTTGGCCAACCGGATCTTTGGTTACCTGTACCAAGATCGTGTCACCTGATTTCAGGGCGAATTCAATGCGCTTGGGCTGCCCATCAAGCCCGGCGGCATCCCAGTTCACTTCACCGGCATAGAGCACCGCGTTGCGCCCTCGGCCAATGTCAACGAAGGCTGCTTCCATGCTCGGCAACACATTTTGGACTCTTCCCAAATAAACGTTGCCAACAAGTGAGGACGAACTTCCGCGCGTGACGTAATGCTCGACTAGCACTCCATCTTCAAGTACCGCGATTTGAGTGCGGTCACCAATCTGCCTAACCGCCATCACCCGATCAACTGATTCACGGCGGGCTAAGAACTCAGCCTCGGTCAAAATCGGTGCGCGGCGGCGCCCGGCCTCCCGGCCTTCGCGGCGACGCATCTTCTTAGCTTCTAGCCGCGTTGAGCCACGCATTGAACTAGCGTCATCTTTCTTCGCGCTCGTACGTGAAGCACGCACTTTGACAACGGTGTTGGGCGGATCATCCGGTGATGGTTCGACATCAGATTCACTGCCCCGACGACGGCGACGGCGACGGCGCGTTGTTGCCGAATTCTCCGAATCCTCATCGTCATCTGGCTCATCGCCGGCTTCACCTTGAGTATCAGAAGTATCAGAACTCGCCTCTACCCCTGACTCTGAATCTTCGGGGCGGCGACGACGCCCACGGCCCCCACGACGACGACGGCGACGACGCGCTTCGTCATCGGACTCCCCGGCTACCGCGGCGCCAGACTCGGTGGTTGAACTAACTGGTGCGGCCGGTGAATCGGCGGCCGGTGCAGCGGCACTCGCCGACTTGCTAGTTGCCCGCTTGCGCACCGCGGCACGCGGCACCGAGGCCGGCTCAGCCGCCTGGAACAACGGGGCAATAAAGGCCGCCCTCGGTGCTTTGCTAATCGGGGCCGGGGTTGCTTTGGTGGCCTCGGCTGCCTTCTTGGTGGCTTTCTTGGTCGCCTTCTTCACCGGTTTCTCAGCTGATGATTTCTCCGGTGATGATTTCGCACCTGATGTGTTATCTGGTGCAGCTTTCTTAGTAACTTTCTTCGCGGCTTTTTTCGCCGGCTTCTCGGCACCGGTTTCAATAGTTGCCGCCGGTGGTCCGGCCGGACGGCTAGCTGCACGCCGGCGGGGGGCTGGTGCGGTGATGGGTTCAGTTTTATCGACCATTGGGTCGTACTCCTTTAGGGGTCAAGCACCGGTTTCCCGGTGTTGACGAGTGTCGGGTGGGCGCTCGTTACCGATCGCCCATCAAGTCTTAGCGGCGGCCAGCGGCGCGCGGTCGGGGGTAAATGGATCTCCCACGGTCGCACCGACTGGGTCGAGCGGCCCCTGTGCCAGCCGAGTCACCCTTGGGGGCGCTGGCGGCACGAGGTCCGCAACCTGCCGTAGTGCAGTAAGAACATCGTCGGGTCGTACGGACGGTGTGGCATGCCGTACTACCGCTCGCAGTATTGCACACTCCGGCCCAGGTTCAACCACTAGCAAGACCACCGGACCCCGGGCGTCAAAGGTCCGAATCCCGTTTTTCGTGAGGCGCTCAACCATCACTTCGCCCTGACCCATTAGTTTTTGGGCCGCAATCTCGACTTCGGCGACCCCCAGCCCGGGGAGCTCAATTTGCCAAATACTGGCTTCGAGGCGCTGGACGAAATCCGGGGTATTGGCCTCCACCACCTCCACGATGTCTAGGCCAGGGGGCAGGGCCTCGTCTAGAGCAGCACGCACCGCAGCCGGGTCGCAGCGCTCGGTGACCCCGATTTCGACATATTCGGCTTCACTCGCCACTCCGGTAGGCGCCGAGTTGGCGTACGAGACTTTTGGATGCGGAGAGAACCCGGCACTAAATGCCATCGGGATTTCAGCCCGACGCAGCGCCCGCTCCAGGGCCCGCTGAAAATCGCGGTGGCTGGAAAATCTCAGACGACCGCGTTTGGCATATCGCAGCCGAAGGCGCTGCACGGTTGGCGCGACATCGCGAATCGGAGCTTGTCGAGCCATCTCAGTTAGGTAATTGCGCGTAGTGTTCGGCGACCGGCGCGTGATCTGGCACCTTAGGCATTGGCAAATCAGTGACCCCGGTAGGGCCCACCTGAATTTCGGTGTCCATTTGATCGCAAACACCACAGTCAAAGCACGGGGTCCAGCGGCAATCATCAATTGCGACTTCATCCAGTGCCGCCTGCCAGTCTTCCCACAACCAGTCAGAGTCAAGCCCCGAATCTAAGTGATCCCAAGGGAGAACTTCGGTTTTCATGCGCTCACGGGTGGTGTACCAATTTACATCAACGACCTGACCCGCAAGTGCCCGCTCAGCCGCACCCATCCAGCGGTCATAGGAGAAATGCTCGCTCCATCCGTCAAATCTGGCACCGTCTTGCCAGGCCGCGAGAATTACCGCACCCACCCGTCGATCACCGCGTGACAATAAGCCTTCGACAATGCCCGGCTTACCGTCGTGATAGCGAATACCGATTGCCTTTCCGTAATTGCGGTCTGAGCGAATAGCATCACGAAGCTTTGCTAAACGCGAGTCAGTTGTTTCATGATCAAGTTGCGCGGCCCACTGAAATGGCGTGTGCGGCTTGGGCACGAACCCACCAATGGAAACTGTGCATTTGATATCACGGGAGCCGGTTGCTTCACGCCCGGCTTTGATCACATCGCGGGCTAGTTGGGCTATCTGCAGTACATCCTCATCAGTTTCGGTTGGTAACCCGCACATGAAATACAGTTTCACCTGCCGCCAACCCGCCGAATAAGCAGTTGTCACCGTGCGAATTAAATCTTCTTCGGTTACCTGCTTATTGATTACCTTGCGCATCCGCTCACTGCCGCCCTCTGGGGCAAAAGTTAGGCCGCTGCGCCGACCATTGCGCGATAGTTCATTTGCTAATTCAACGTTGAATGCATCAACACGAGTGCTGGGCAGCGACAGCGACGTCTGTGATCCTTCGTACCTATCGGCGAGATTTCGTGCGATATCACCGATCTCTGAATGGTCAGCACTCGACAGTGAAAGCAATCCGACTTCCTCGTACCCGGTCTTCTTCAGGCCGTTTTCGACCATTGCTGCAATCCCGGTAATACTGCGTTCGCGTACCGGGCGGGTGATCATCCCGGCTTGGCAGAAGCGACACCCTCGTGTGCAGCCACGAAAAATCTCAACGCTCATTCTCTCGTGCACGGTCTCAGCCAGGGGAACCAGCGGTTGTTTGGGATACGGCCAACTATCAAGATCCATCAAGGTGTGTTTGCGGACCCGCCATGGCACCTCGGGTGCCGCTGGCGTTACCCGCTGGATCCGCCCATCTTCTAGGTACTCGACCTCGTATAGGGCCGGGACATAAATAACACCGGTTTTGGCAAGTTCAAAGAGTAACCCGGCGCGCCCACCTGGGCAGCCCGCCTGCTTCCAGTCACGGGTGATATCAGTAATGAGGAGTACGGCTTCTTCACCATCACCAAGTACCGCGGCATCGATGAAGTCAGCAATCGGCTCTGGATTAAAGGCTGCATGGCCGCCCGCGATAACTATCGGGTGCGAGTCATCGCGATCAGCCGCGAGCAGCGGGATATTAGCGAGTGACAAGGCACTGAGCATGTTCGTGTAGCCCAGCTCGGTCGAGAAGGACAACCCGAAAATGTCGAAATCTCCGACCGGCCGGTGGCCATCGACAGTGAATTGCGGCACGTTGGGGGAATCGACCACAAATAGGATTTCATGTGGTTTGGCTTGTGCCTTTACCTCGGCAATCTCTTTCATCAATCCCTCATCAATAGCCAATCTTCCGGCGGTATCGATGATTACTACATTTT
>CAMDKJ010000007.1 GCA_945900705.1 Bifidobacterium breve
CACGAACCCCATGAGGGTCGCAAATAGGTCAGCATTGGCGGTCGAATTGACCGCGGTTTTGGGAACCCACGGCGCCGAACATTGGCAACGGCTAATCGCGGCTGCCGGGGTGCCATGTGGTCCGATCAACGACATCTCCCAAGCGTTCAAGCTGGCCACCGACCTTGGGCTTGACCCAATCGCCGTGATCAACAAGAACGGTGAGTCAGTTGCTCAGGTCGCAAACCCGGTCGACTATTCAGAGACCCCGGTCACCTACCGCCTCGCCCCACCGACCGTTGGCCAAGATAACGCTGCTCTCATCGCCGAATTTAGCCTGACATGAGAGCCAAACCCAAGACCACTCAAGAAGAAGTCCTCGCCCTGCTGCGCGTGGAGATCCTCACCGGGAGCCTGCAACCTGGCCAGCAGATCGTGCAGGATCTCCTCGCCGAGAAATTCGGGGTGAGCCGAGTACCGCTTCGTGAGGCACTTAAAATCTTGGAGGGTGAAGGGCAAGTAACCCACCACCTTCACCGCGGCTACTTCGTTGCTGAGTTGAGTATCAATGACCTGCAAGAGGTGTATCGCCTTCGCGCCATACTTGAGCGTGAAGCCGTGACAGCCGCGGTCTCAAATATCACCGATCGTGATCTGCTAGCCATTGCTGAGCTCGCGGCGCAAGTACGAAAAGCTACGAAAAGTAGCGAGGTACTTGCCATCACGGCGGCCAATCGAGCCTTCCATTTCGCAATCTTTGAACTAAGTGAAATGCCAAGATTGGTGCGCCTACTTCGTCAACTTTGGGATGCCACCGACGTTTACCGCTCGGTCTATTTCACGCAGGCCGCGAACCGGGAGCGGATTCTGCTCGAGCATGATGAAATTCTCGACGCACTAAGTTCACGCAGTGTGGCACGCTCTATTAGGTGGCATGACACCCATCGCGAAAACTCGGTCGCGAGCGTGAGCGCAGTTATTGCCGGCTAACCAACCACCCGGCGGCAATAAATAGTTTTTACTCACCGTTTGAAGTCAAGGTGATCGAGGCTGAATTCCAAGCATCCAGCCGTTAGAAACCCTAGTGGGCTTCGAGGAATCCCTTTAACAGTTCATCAAACTTGCGCCTCATATCCTTACCGGCAAAAACGTGTGTCGCTTCCGGCCAGTCCACCGACTGACAGTTCGGCATAAGTTCGGCGATAAGGCCCGTGTGGCGGGGTGTGGTAATGCAGTCGCGGCCAGCGTTTACGACAACCGCCGGAGTTTGTACGAGAGGCAACTCAGCCCGGGCGTCATACGTCGTGCATGCCTGAACCAGACGACGCTGTGCCTCCAGACGCCCATTGAGGTCAGGCCAAGTGCCGTTCACGCCGAGCAAACGGTCACGATTCACATTGTAGAAGTCCCCATTGAAGCTGTAGCTAGCCGCCAACTTTTGAAACTCGTCCCAACCCATTTTCTCGTGGACATCGACCATCGTGTTCAGCTGGTCTACCATGATTGGATCCGCCCACGCCCAGCAGCCGGTCATGACGAGCGAACGAGCAAGGTCCGGGCGCAGATAAGCGATCTGCTGCCCGATGCAAGCCCCCATCCCTACCATGCCGACTATGTGAACATTGCTCCAACCGAGGTGATCAAGTAGACCGGTCACGTCGGACGCAAAAAGTTTCATGGACGCCGGCTGCGAGTAATCTTCGGTTGAGTCGCGAATGCCACGGTAGTCATAGATTAGAACCTGATAGTTCTCGAATAGGTACCGCGGGGCGTCGGAGATACGCCCATGGCAGAAGGTACCCCATCCGCCCATGCATACTGCCTTTGGCGCTGACACATCTCCATGAACTTCGTAGTACATGTTATGGGAATTGACTTCGAAAGTGGGCAAAAGAACTCCTCAGAAGGGACTGCCGAATGGTACCCGAAACCTGAGACCGTCGCAGCCCCAAACAGGTGGCCATTTAGTTCGCTAATCGCCAGATTTTCTGAAATGGAGGTGCCGCCACGGCTCCGGCCCTATATTCTGCCCTTAGTACTATTCATCGAAATCTTTTGGCTTGCCAAAATAGTAGAGGAGATCACAGGTGGACCTCGGCGTTTTCATCCCCATCGGCAACAACGGGTGGCTCATTTCAACTACGTCACCTCAATACAAACCAAGTTTCGACCTGAACCTTGAGGTCTGCCAGTTGGCAGAGAAGTATGGTTTTGAATTTGCGTTATCCATGATCAAATTCCGTGGTTTCGGCGGTGATAGTGAGTTCTGGGACTACAACCTTGAATCCTTCACCCTAATATCAGCAATTGCAGCTCGCACGGAAAAAATCAAGCTTTTTGCCTCAACCGCCGTTCTTACGCTTCCGCCGGCAGTCGTGGCCCGCATGGCCGTCACCATAGATTCAATTGCTCCCGGGCGCTTTGGAATTAATATTGTGTCGGGATGGGCTCCGGGTGAGTACGCGCAGATGGGGCTTTGGCCTGGAGATGAGTATTTCGGCTATCGCTACGAATACTCAACTGAATATGTCAAGGTGATGCAGGAGCTTTGGGCCACTGGTTCCTGCACCATGGACGGAAAATTCTTCCAGATGGATGACTGCATGTGTAAGCCCACACCGAGCCACAAGATCGAATTGGTCTGTGCGGGTCAGTCAGAGCGTGGAATGGAGTTTTGTGCGGACTATGGCGATTACCAGTTCGTTCTGGGTACGGGCGTAAACACTCCCACCGCCTACGCCCCCGCTAATGAGCAACTGCTCCGCGCCAGCGCAAAGAGCGGCCGCGATATTGGCTCCTACGTTTTGTTCATGGTCATCACCGGTGAGACCGATGAGGAAGCCATGGCGAAGTGGCGGCTCTACAACAAGGGTGCGGATGCGAGCGCCCTGTCGTGGATGGCGGTTCAAGCCGATGCAGACGAAAGTGCCGGCGAGGGTAGTACCGCCAAGACGATTGCCCTCCCAGAAGGTGCCATCAACTTCAACATGGGCACAATCGTCGGCTCATACGCGACGGTCGCACGCCTACTTGATGAGGCTGGTTCTGTTCCGGGTACCAAGGGCCTGATGTTGACATTCGATGACTTCGTGAAAGGCATGAAAGTCTTCGGAAAGAAGGTTCAGCCGCTAATGACTACCCGTAACGTCACCAAACGCTGACAATTTTCTCGAAAAGGGTGTGGCCGGGATTTTTGCGGGCACACCCTTTTTAGGCTGGCAAATTGGGAGCCAACAACCAAAAAGGCGGGCGGTGAAGTTTGTTACTTACCGACCGAGGGCTGACACCGATGGTGAGAATGCGCTCAGGCAACACCTCACTCAAGCCTGTGCCTCCTTACCCGTGCAAAGCCAACCTGTGACTCGTGCGAGTCTTGCCCCCTGCATGCGGGCAGCAGTCAGGGCCACCTCATCGGGAGCCGCCCCGCTGCGGGAAACGAATGAAGCTCCATACGGGTTTCCGGAGACCTTGAGCAGATGCTCATTTTCATAACCGAGCGGCAGCACAATTGATCCCCAGTGATAGAAGTGATTATTAATTGCGAGGATGGTTGACTCCAATCCCCCGTGAGCCGTTGAACTGGAAGTAAAGGCTGTTCCCACCTTGTCTACGAGGGCCCCTTTCGCCCATAAGCCCCCCGTAGTGTCAAGAAAAGCTTTCATCTGACTCGCGGGGCCGCCAAAGCGCGTAGGCGAGCCGATGGCAATGGCATCAGCCCAAGCAATATCGTCGAGAGTGGCAACCGGCTCTTTGGCATTAGTTTTGACGAACTCAGCCCATTTTGGGTTGTAGGCGATCGCCTCAGGGGGGGCCAATTCCGCTACGCATCGCACCCTGACCTGTGCCCCCGCAGAAGCGGCACCTTCGCCAAGTGCTTCTGCCATCGCGGCAACATTACCCGTTGACGAGTAATAGATGACGGCAACATTGCAGGTGGTCTTACTCATTGCGCTCCTATGCTTAATTACGAAATGGGTGGGAAAATACCGGCGCGACCGACCAGAGCCGGTGGTGTGCGTTCCAACAGGCTGCCAACCCAATCAGCGGTTACGACTATGACATCGCGCTTAATTCCTGTGTAGAAACCACTTCGCACGGCGAGAAAGTCCAGATCTTCGGTGGCGATATTTCCGGTTGCCGCAGGTGAAAATGGACAGCCCCCGAAACCCCCCGCTGCAGCATCAAGTACACGCACACCCTCCTCAAGGGCAGCAGCTGCATTCGCATAGCCGGTGTTGCGTGTGTTATGAAAGTGAAACCGCACAGGGATTCCAGGAGCTACCTCGCGAACCATGCGGGTCAATGCCCGGACCTGCGCAGGCACGCCCACTCCGATTGTGTCGGCTAGGGCGATCTCATCTACTCCGGCCTCAGCAAAGACACGCACCACAGCGCGCACCTGATCTACACTCACCTCCCCATCGAATGGACAACCGAAAGCAACCGCGGCCGTTCCCGTAACGGGAACACCCGCACTTTTTGCATCAGCGGTCACCGCTCGGACCACCTGTAGCATGTCGGCGACATCAATGTTCTGATTGGCCCGACTCATTCCATTAGTCGAAGGCACAACCACATTTATCTCGTCCACACTGCTAGCCAATGCTCGGTCATTCCCTCTCTGGTTTAGGACCAGCCCGCTATAGGAGACTCCAATGTCTCGTTGAAGGCCCGCCATCACTTCCTCAGCAAAGGCCATCTGCGGCACGAGCTTAGGATTGACGAAACTCACCGCCTCTATACGACGAACACCTGCTTCAACCAACCGGTTGATAAGTTCAATTCGATCGTCGACAGACAACGGGATACGCTCGTTTTGCAGGCCATCACGCGGACAGACCTCAAGGATGGTTATCTTTTCGCTGGACATAGGCCTCATTTTGCCATCATTCGCGATAAGTTAATAGACGGTAGACAATCACACTAGCAACTCACAGGTTTCGACCTCTTGTTATCGAGAAGCTACCCCGCCTAAAGTCTAGGCCTCGGCGCGCTAATCCACATCTCGGCCATTGAACTCGGCCACTCGTGTGAGGGATCATTCCGCGGCAGGTGAGTCGTACATGAACCGGTACAAATCCGGGCGCCGGTCATTCCAGACCGGCCAGAGTGAACGCGCCTTATCCAACTCGGAAAGATCCAGCTCCGCACTTATGATTTCAGGCTGCTGGTGCGCTTTCGCCTCGGCGAGGACTTCACCGCTCGGAGCGATAATGCAGGACCGCCCGAAATAGTCGGTCACGTGTCCCCGGTGATTTTCCAACCCCGCCCTGTTGGCTGCGATTACGAAGACTCCAACTTCCATTGCCCGGAGCCGCAAGTCATCAACAAATAATGATTCGCGCCAGCCAAAAGATGAGACGGCAGCAATCACCACCTGCGCTCCAAGGTGCCGATTTGCTAACCATACTTCAGAAAAGGCGCGGTCGTAGCAAATAAGTGCCCCCAGCCGCACCCCATCGAGATCGAAAGTCATCGGCGACGGCCCAGGCTTGCAGTACGCAGCCTCATCTACCCTCAGGTCTCCAGAGAACACCGACGGCGCAGTCAGCTTTCGAAAAGTCTGATATCGCTCGCCGTGCGGACCTACACCTTCAACAAGGTCTCCGCGGCTATCCAGCAATACCAGTGAGTTGTACACAATTCCATCCACGCCCCTTTCCGCCATCCCAAATGCGAGCGCCGTCGATGTCTTGCGGGCAATATCGGAAAAAAACTTAGTTGTTGGCCCGTCCACAGGTTCAGCCCAGTTTTGAGCTTCAGGATCAAATGGACCGGAGGCAAAGTAGGGAGTGGTACACAATTCCGGCAAGAGGACCAAATCTCTGCTGTTATGCGAGGCCTGTTGGACTAGAACGGCCAAGGCCGCTAGATTCTCCGGTACCGAAG
The DNA here is from genome assembly GCA_945900705.1 of Bifidobacterium breve. Classification (GTDB taxonomy): domain Bacteria; phylum Actinomycetota; class Actinomycetes; order S36-B12; family S36-B12. The sequence continues at coordinate 5,869 of CAMDKJ010000007.1, forward strand.
GCCCGCAGCCCCCGGATTGCACTACCGCAACCTTCAAAGCACTCTCCATCGCATAAGGGCTCAACCTACCCAGATCTACGCTCCCCGTCCAGAACTTCCCCGCCTCTTCCGTCCAGCGGGCCAAAGGGACAATTTGCCGAGTTAAACGGGACAATTACAACAATTCGGTGGCTCAGCGTGCGTAAAGGCTCTACATATTGTATGCATAGGGGTCAATAAGCGAAAGGATCTGTCAGTGCCATCGGCCACCATCAAGATCGAGGCTCGAGAGAAAGCCCGGCAAAGCGGAGTTATGGCTCGACGGGTTCAAGCGTATTCGATCCTTGTTGCGTGGGCGGTCCTTATCTTGGTCTTCACTCTTTTGCTGCCCGATACCTTCCTCACTGTTCAAAATTTCACCGCCATCGCCAACTCGAAGACCGCTACTGTTCTGCTCACTTTGGGCTTGATTTTTGCACTTGCCGCTGGCGAATTTGACTTGAGCATCGGGGCGGCGCTTTCCTTGGGGGCGGCGATCCCGGCGTGGCTGTACGACGTATACGGGACTCCCGTTTTGATCGGTATCCTCGTCGCGTTGATGGCGGCCGCGCTAATGGGAACACTAAATGCCTTACTTTCAGTGAGATACAGCATCCCTTCGCTGGTGGTAACCCTTGGTACCGGAACGGCCGTCATTGGCTTGGTGGCCGGTATCGTCGGTAACAGCACAATTTCTATTCGCGGCGACTGGTGGAACGTGGTGCTCACCCACCGTACCTTCGGTCTTTACACCTCGTTCTGGATCGTGATGCTAATCGCCTTGATTATTTGGTATATCCTGCAACAGACTCCCATCGGCCGGCACCTTTATTTTGTGGGCCAAGGTCGTGAGGTTGCCCGCCTTGCGGGTATCAGGGTGAATGCTTACCGATACGCAGCCCTGATCACGTCAGCGACACTTGGCTGTCTCGCTGGAGCGTTCCTGCTCGGGAACACCGGAGCCATCCAAGCGCGAATCGGGCAGTTCTTTATTTTGGCTGCCTTTGCGGCAGCATTTCTAGGCTCCACAGCCATCGTTCCCGGGCGGTTCAATGCCTGGGGCACCGTGGTGGCTGTTTACTTTATTGAAACCGGTATCACCGGACTACAGCTCCTAGGCCTTCAGGCCTGGGTTTCGGACGTCTTCTACGGCACCGCGCTCGTGGTCGGCGTCCTCGTGGCTACTCTTGCCACACGTTTGCGGTCGCGCCTTTCGGCACGGTCGACTTGATTACGAGAGGAACACATATGAAGCAGCGCAGCATTAAGCGCTCTCTTGGGCAGCTAGCTGCCCTCGGGATCGCATCGGCCGTCGTCTTGACGGCCTGCGGTGGCAGCAGCAGCAGTGGCGAGGCCACGTCTGCTGCGCCTGAACCAGCCCCGGTAGTTGCATCCGAAGCACCCGCGGAAGCCGCAGCAACTGAGGCTCCAGCAACTGAGGCTCCAGCACCTGGTCCAGCCGATGGGGTTGTGGAGGCGTTGGCTCGCTACGATGCAGCTAAGGCGCCAATCGCTTTCAGTTACCCGGGTGAGGCTTTTGATGCCGCCGCTTCGGCAAAGGGCAAGAAAGTCGCAATTATTTCTTGGGACGATCGCATCCCGATTTTGGCACAGTGGGGCGACACTATTCAGGCAGGCTTTCAGGATTACGGGGTAAAGGTATCCCGCTCCTCGGCTGACTTTGACATCGAAGCCATCCCAGGTCTGTTCGCGCAGGCAGTCGCTGCCAAAGTCGACCTGATCGTGACAAACGCCATTCCGGGCGTCGTGGTCCCATTCGACACCATCGGCGACATTCCCGTGATGACAACTAATCAAACAGCTAAGCCAGGAGTTGCGGCTGCTGACGGCATTATCGCGGACGTCTCCTTTGACTACACAATCCCAGCTCGCCTGATGGCTGACTGGTACATCGTTACCTCCGAGGGTGGCACGAAGGGTGATGCCCAAGTCGTGGCCTCAGAGGGTCAGGCATCAAGCCCGATCATGGTTGAAGAAATGCAGGCGGAAATTGCGGAACTGTGCCCCGACTGCAAGGTTAACTTCACCGATGCGCAACTTGGCTCCTGGTTTGATGGAGTACTGGCCAATGAGACACGCAATGCGCTCACCGCCAATTCGAACCTAAAGTTCTTGTTGCCGATTTACGATGGTATGACCTTGGCCGGTACCGACCCAGGCATCTCCGACGCTGGTAGCGACGCCACTCAGGCTTCGTTCAACGCGACCCCAGATGTCATGAAGGGTCTCGGTACCAGCTCGGTGAAAATGGACGTCGGCTGCCCGAATGACTGGTTCGGCTACGCAGTTGTTGATGCCAGTATGCGCATCTTCGCCGGAGCACCTTCCATCGCTGACTACGGCATCACCTGCCACGTTTTCGACGTTGGGAACATCGGGGACATCGACCCATCAACGGAGAATTCCATGAACTGGTATGCGATTGACTTCTTGAAGGAGTTCAAGAACTACTGGGGCGCTCCGTAACTAGCACCTGCAAAATAAAGTTGGTGAATTCACTCTAAGGGAAGGGAACGTGGTGGCCGAAACAGTCCTGCAGATTACGGGACTGTCGAAGACCTTCGGGGCAACTCGAGCGCTCATTGATGTTGACTTCAGTGTGCAAGCGGGTGAGGTTCATGGGCTTGTGGGGCGAAATGGCTCAGGCAAGTCCACCCTCATCAAGGTGCTTAGTGGTTACCACGTTCCCGACCCAGGGAGCCAGCTCACTCTTGGCGGGCGAGAAGTCCAGTTGCCGATTTCTGGTCGGCAAGCCGCGGCCCACGGCCTGGTGTTTGTGCACCAAGATCTAGGCTTGGTCCCCGCCTACAGCGTGCTAGAAAACATCCGGCTCAATTCTTGGAATGCCCAAGGCTTCGAGCGTATTCATTGGAAAACCGAGACCGCGGAGGTTGAGGAAGAATTAGACCGCTTTGACCTTAATGTCAGGGCAGAAACACCGGTCGCGGCTCTTTCCCAGGTTGATCGTGCGATCGTCGCGATCGTAAGGGCCATGCATCACCTTGGTAAGGACGGAAAAGGCAAGGTGCTCGTGCTCGATGAGCCGACCGCCTATCTACCAAAAGATAGTGTTGAGCGAGTCTTTGAGGCCGTGCGCACCGTGGCCCAAACCGGAGCCGGCGTGGTCCTCGTCAGCCACCGCACGGACGAGGTGCTTTCACTCACCGACCGCATTACCGTCTTGCGTGATGGGCGCAGAGTTGAAACTTTGAGTACTTCGAAAACTGATGAGCAAACTTTGGTTTCCCTCATTCTTGGCCAAACCCTGTCGTCTTTCTACCCTGATCAGGTCACTGCAAAGTCCGACGATAGAGTCCTTGAAGTTGAAAAATTAAACGGTGGTCTCGTTCGGGATTTTAATATCACTGTTAACCGCGGTGAAATTGTCGGTCTCACCGGGCTAATGGGAGCCGGTCATGACGAAGTCCCCTACTACATTTTCGGAGCCCGGGATGCAACTTCGGGACACATTGTCGTTAATAACCAAATACTGAAAACCCAAAAAGCCAGGCCTTCTAAAGCCATCGCAGCGGGTGTAGTGCTACTCCCTGCCGATCGGCTCAATCTTTCAGGGTCGGCCGCAGCCTCTGTCGAGGACAACGTCGTTGTTCCGGTTTTTTGGCGCTACTTCTCCGGTGGTCGATTGAAGCTTGCCCAGATTCGCACACGCGTCAATTACCTGCTTGAGAACTTCGATGTCCGACCGGCACTACCCACTCTCGAGTTTAGTTCACTCTCGGGAGGCAATCAACAAAAGACCCTGCTTGCAAAATGGCTGCAGATGGAACCCGCCCTTCTGCTACTTCATGAGCCAACGCAGGGCGTAGACGTTGGCAGCAAGTCTGAAATTTTCTCCCGCATCACCGATGCGGCCGAAGCAGGTGCAGCGGTCATCATCGCGAGCGCTGAATATGAAGATCTTGCGAATTTGTGCACCCGAGTCCTCGTATTCGACAGCGGTCGCGTGGTGGGGGAAGTCTCTGGGGCTGAAATGTCGGCGGATCGCCTCCTCGGTCTTTGCTACCGGGGCGCCCGCGCACGTGGAGCACACGGAATGATCTTTCAGTGGCGTCCCTACCGGATTGGTTTCGTGCCTCAAGGAACAGAGCCGGAGTTCATTGAGACTCCAGCTCCAGTAAGTGTTTCATATGTTTTTCGGTGGCGCCCCCACCGAGTAGGTTACGTTGAACTCCAAACTTTGCAGAAAGCAATGGAGCCGGCTGCCACACCTTCGTTAGAGCGTGTCTTTCAGTGGCGCCCCTACCGGATTGGTTTTGTTCCTCAAGGAATAGAGCCGGAGTTCATTGAAACTCCAGCTCCAGTAAGTGTTTCACATGTTTTTCGGTGGCGCCCCCACCGAGTAGGTTACGTTGAACTCCAAACTTTGCAGAAAGCGTTGGAGCCGGTTGCCACACCTTCGTTAGAGCGTGTCTTTAGGTGGCGCCCCCACCGGGTAGGTTACTTTGACACTGCCGAGTGAGGCTTCGCAGCGAATACCTCAAGCCTGACATAGTCGACGCAGCGATCCCCCATCATGTGCGCAACCTGCGTTCGCTGCTCATCGCTGAGACTATGAAGAACAACATTTTTTAGGTAGTCAAGGTAAATCACATCTGTTTGAAAAACTGCAGGTGCGATCCGCAGATTAACCTCTATCGGAGTAAGCCCCACGCATCGCAAGTGGCCAATAGTTTCGTCCACCCCAGCGTAATGCCAAAGTGGCAACAAGTCTCCAGCGGAGACAGTGTCAACGGCCGCGAGAAGGCGCTCAATATTACCCTCGCCGCCTGCATCAATTCGCACGCGGCCCCCAGGTTTGAGGACTCGGGCAACCTGCTCCCAAGCACGTTCGGGCCTCCCCAGCCAGTGAAAAGCAGCGACCGACATCACCGCGTCTACGCTTTCTGTTTCAACCGGCCAGGTTTCCATGAGATCAGCAGCGCAGATTTTCACCTGCGCAGAGCCGATGAATCGGCGTTCACATGCGGCACGCATCGTAGGTGAAGAGTCCAGCCCGATGATGGAACCACGCGGCAAACGAGATAGCGCGAGAGCAGCGTCTCGCCCGCTACCACACCCCGCATCAACGAGGGTCTCGTTACCGTTAAGTTCCATTTTGTTAACAACCCTTTGCCCCCACTCTTCGTGCGGCAGCGGCAGTGCTTCATACCTGTCAGGGTCCCAAGAAATGGTCACAATGTTCGCCCGCCCGCAGTGATCAACACATCCCGCTCTTCTGGATATTTCCGCGCGTGGACGTGACCAATCGGCCAGAAGCCAGCGGGAATGGGACCCGGCGCAATAGCGGCCAGCAGACCACCAGATGTCTGTGGATCGACCAAAAGAGCAAGCCAATCCTCAGTGACCCGGATATCCGTGCGGGACTGGACCCACTCCAAGTTCGTATCGTGAGCAGACGTGCGCCAACCAGCCAGGGCTAGAGCATGTACTCCATTCAAAAGTGGGATCTTGTCAACGGACAGCGATACGGTGATGTCAGAGGTGACCAAACCCAGCAGATGGCCAAGCAGCCCGTAGCCAGTAACATCTGTGACCGCATGGGGTCCACCCGAAAGACCGGAAAGTTCCCGTGCCGCATCCATCGCCGGGGTCTGCATCAAATTAAGAGCCTCGGGTAACACTGATGGATCCTGCGAAGTCACAGCAAGTCCAACTCCCAAAGGCTTGCTCAAGACCAGAACATCACCGGGTTGGGAGCCAATTATGCGCCACACGCGATCAGGATGCACGACTCCCATCACTGAAAGGCCAAATAGTATTCCTTTCGAATGCACGGTATGACCACCGGTAATTAGGCCGCCACAGCCGTGCATGACATCTCGAGCGCCCGCCATCATCGCGGCGATGTACTGCACATCCGTGTCGCGTGGAAACGCTGCCAAACTGAGAGCACTTAAGACCTTACCGCCCATAGCGTAAACATCGTTTACCGCATTTGCAGCAGCTACGGCTCCCGAGACGTACGGGTCGAGAGTAAGTGGTGGGCTGACATCCATGGTGGTGACGATGGCACGAGTTGCGTCAAGAATTTGGACCGCGGCGTCGTCAGGCACAGTTAGACCAACAAGAAGTTCAGGTGGATCCTGGACCTGACGAACCTGATCAACCAGCGTTGCCACCAAGTGTGGCGAGGCTTTCGCCGCACAGCCACCACATTCGCGCGGTGGTCGCACTAGCACCTAGACACCCTGACCACGCCAAATGTTGACGGCCTTGGATGCATCCTTGGCACCTGCAAGCCCTAGCACACTCTCCAAAATTTGCTGTCCTGCCGACCGAGTCCTTACAATTTCGATATTCGTCATGAACTTTTCCTCGATCTCGATTGCCGAGAGTGGGCGCTCATCAGCCCCACGATTGACCGACTCACGATGTCGCAATTCCCGGCCATCGGTGGTTGTAATTATTACCTCTCCGCAAAAATGCCTAGGGAAAGTACTCTTTGGATCTATCTCGTATCGAACTCTTGACGCCACCGCCAGACTAGCGGAATCCGACAATGCTTCTAAATCCAGCTCAGCAAGGGTGAACCGTCGGCGGGTAGCCGCCGTCCCGACCAGATAGGCAAGTGAGAACTTGGCATCGTAATCTGAGCATGGAGTCAGTTTTACCTCTGCGGGTTCGCAGACCACCGGAATAATCTCCGCGGGGACAAGGCACAATATGTCAGCAACATCATCGGCGACAAGATCATTTTCAATAACAAGTGCCAAGGTGGCGTCCATGAAAGCATGAGTGAAGTGGCACGCTGGGTAGGGCTTGATCGCCACACGGAGCAGTTCCCACTCCTCACCCAAAGCTCGGGTAGCCGCCTGCAAATCAACCTCATGGCCATCAGGGACGTGCGATGCGTACAGGCCAAACCGCCCTTCATAAACATCCGGAGGTGCTTGCCACCCCGCCGCCGCGAACCGCGCGGACATGAGAGCGGTGGAAGCAGCCCAGCCAGGATGCATGCGCTTGGTCCACGCACCGGTGTCAAGAAACTGCAGTGAGCCTGCTGCAAGGCTGCCAACAATTCCTTGTGCCGCGGTAATGCCCTTCGCGTCGAGGCCGCTCATTCGTGCGGCCGCGACCGTTGATCCAAAGGCTCCCACCAAACCTGTGGGGTGAAAACCCTTGGCATGGAAACCGCCATGAGCCCCTGCTCCCACGCGCGCAGAAATCTCGACCGCTATAAGATATCCCAACAGTAGATCAGATCCCAAAAGGTGATCGCGTTCAGCGATGGCCATGGCTGTGGGAAGTGCAGAAGCCGATGCGTGGAGAATTCCAGATGGATGAGTATCGTCGTAGTCAAGTCCATGGATAAGGATGCCATTGAGCAAAGCCGCGTCACCAAGCGGTAATCGTTGTGGCATCCCAATGACAGATGAAGGCCCCTCACCCGAAGTTGCCAGTACCGCGACGGCAACGAAATCATCACTGGAACAGGCGTATGCCAGGCCAACACAATCTAGAACATGAAGCGCGGCACGTTCACGAACTTGCTCCGGCACGTCCTCCCATGTGACGCGATGTGCCCACTCAGCAATGCGTGCAGCAATCGGATCGCTTTTCATATACCTAACTCCTCTAACGCTCGGATGTAATTGATGTTTTACTGGTGTCAAATCGCAGTCCAAGGCTCTCCGCGATGGTGGTTCGCTGCACCTCGTCGGTACCACCAGGAATGCGGAGGTTACGAGCAATCTGGAAAAGCTTGTTAATTGAGGTATCGCGCATCACACCAAGGCCACCATGGACTTGCAGAGCACGATCGGCCACACGATAGAAACTTTCATCGTTACTAACCTTCAGGGCGCAGATGCGGCGAATCTCATCACGCGGCCGGGGGATTCGGTACCACGGGCCCGGAGTATCGATTGCTCGCGCCACTTCGAGTGATAACGATCTTGTCTGCAGCCAGTCGACGTACATATCCGCGATCATCCACTGGATCCCCTGATTGGCCCCTAACGGCCTACCTGCAATCTGTCTATCGGTGGCACGTTCTAGTGTTCGCTCAATCAAATAGCGACTCCAACCAGAGCACATTCCGGCTCTTCGCATTCGCGTGTAATTGAATGACATCACCGCAATATCGAATCCCTGCCCTACTTCACCAAGAATCGCACTCTCTGGCAGCACTAGATCATCAAAAAAAATCTCACCGGTGTACCCGTCCCCGAACATTGTTTGATACAGCTTTCCCAACCGGTACCCACGCGAAGCGGCTTCTCGCGCATCGAACATAAAATAGGTAAAAGAACGACGACCACCTTTTGGATCAGTCACCGCCAGTATCTGTGCAACATCGGCATCAAAGTAGTTGGTTATGTAGGCCTTGGAACCATTTAACACCCAGTCAGACCCGCGCTTCTCCGCCTTGGTCGACATATCGAACAAATTGCTTCCGGCGCCAGACTCGGTAACACCGTGAAGGGAAGTTTTTTCACCGCGAACGAGCGGATCGGTGAACTCTTGACGCTGGTGATCGTGAGCGAAAAGCAAACGAGGAGTTGCTCCCTCCGACCAGGAGAGAAGAGCCGGGTTGAGACCTACCCCGTAGCCATATACCAACTCCTCGACATAGATCATTTCCTCACGCCCCAACCCGAGCCCGCCAAGGTGCTCTGGAAGGTGTGCGCTGTAGATACCTTTTTCCCCCGCTGCACGCATTATTTCGCGGCGAGCCTGCACGATTTCGGGGTGTAGCCGCCCATCAGTATCCAAAAACTCTCGCTCATTGCTCAGCCGGTGCGCAAGAGATGCCTCACGAGGTGCAACCTCCTCACGGTGGAGTTGACGAACTTTTTCGAGAATATCCTTCAGGTGCTCAGGGGCCTGAGCATCTTGCATCAGGACTTCTGATTCATGTGCCGCCGTGCTAATCATCGGGAGGACTCCTTCATTATTTGGGGACGTACAAGATAAATAGGCTCAGTTTCAGGAACAGGCATTGCAATAGGTGAAAGCGGCAGGGCTGATTTTATTGAAGCACCCGGTCGGTGCCCGACAAAAAATGGGCGACGCGCCAAACCATGCAAGAGTGGTGCAATATCAGCAGCGCGTAGCGAACCCAGCGCCCCCGAAAGTGCCGCGGTTTCCCCGAACTCTCGGACAGAATCCTTGCGCTGTTCAGGAGCGACAACAACTATGGGTGTGGGGTCACCACTGTGCATGAGTAATCCTTCACTTGGTGTCGCGTGGTCACCGGTCACAGCAAGCACAAGATCACCCCGATCAATAATGTCAATAAAAGCCGCGATGGCAGCATCGCACGCTTCTATCGCGGCTATCTTGGCCTCGGGTTTCTTGGTGTGACCGGCTTCATCCGGTGCCTTTGTATGAACGTGAATAAAATCAGGACGCTGCTCTTCACCTAGAAGACGAATGGCCGACTGGACCCGCGCGCTCAGGCCCAGCCCGGCGTCCTCCGCGGTCACAGCGACATCAATCTCGCGCATCCCTAGGGTTCTGGCCAAACCCCGGTAAAGCGCACTGCTCGTTACCATGGCCCCTTGCACTCCCACAAGATCAAGAAACGAAAGCGGTTGCCCGGCTATAGACGGCCACTTGGTCGTGGGAACGGTAATTTCCAAACCTGCGCAGACTAGGCTCGCGTGCGCTCCGAGGAGGTATGCCTTCAGCGCGTCAGCAGTGCGCTGTGCCTCGACTAGTCGGCGCCCACCTGCAATGACACATTCTTGTAAAGGCACGGGCAGCATCCAAGGGTGCATGTGATCAAAAAGCGGGTCCGAGTCGCTGACCTCGATCGATTCAAGCCCGTGGGCTAGCAAAACCCACTCTCCGAGTCGAAGTGATTCAATACTGAATGAGACACCGTCAACGAAGAATTCTTCGGTCCATTCCTGCAGAATCCGATTCAAAGTGTGGGCGATATCGCTGTGCTGCAACCCCATCCGACCCGTAATTCGCATGACACCATCAACTTGTTCGCCACGCCGGGCTGCCAAGTGCCACATCGGCGTACCCAGTGGCGGGACTCCGCCCTCACCAACCCACTCAAGAAGAGCCCGGCCTGGAAAAGCCAGTTCCGGTAGTCCAAACATCACCCAATGCGATCGCTCACTCGAAGTTGCCCAACCTGGTCCAAAAGGCACATGAACACCGTTGGCTCCTCTCGCGGCTAATTCATCCAGCGCCGGAGTCGAAGCAACTTCTAATGGTGTTCGCCCACCCAAGGACAAACAGGGACGATCACCCAAGCCATCAAGGACTACGAGGACGACGGGAAGGTCATCGCGCTGCGGCCACTTCGACTTCATGTGGTGCTCATTCTCATTGGCAACCCCGAGGCGACTCCGTCCGGCAGGAGTGGCCGCCATGCTGCTTCATCACCCTTAAGCCATGCCAGACGAATATCTGTGGCTCGGACGGCGTGTAATGGGTCGCCCTCAATAACCCTAACCGGGTACCCACCCGTTTGCAGTATCTGCACCTTGTTGGCCTCCCAATTCGTGAAGACCCGAACAAACTGCACCGCATCCAATGGAATGTAACTGGACCACGCCTTTGGACGATCGAGAGGGAAAGGAACTATGTGGCAACGATTTTGCAGGTCCTTGCATTCAAGCGCCGATTGAATCATGATCTGACGCTCCCAGTAGGTGAAGGGGTTCGACTCAGGTTGATGCCGATGTGCTGACGATGCATTCGGTTTCCACGATGCAGGATCTGGATTCGTAATCCCAATGAAGACGATCTCGGCTTCGGCCAAGGCGATGTTCAATAATTCCCAGTGGCCAATATGAAAGGGTTGAAACCGACCCGTTATCCCAGCCCGAGGCAGCACTGCTTCATCACCGAGCCCGCGACTCCAGATGGACTATCACTTCAGCCGCACTATTGAGATCTGCATACCGCCGTGACACATCTCGCATATTGTCTTCGTGTGGCCCCAGTTCTTGATCTCCGCAGGCATCCTCGACAACAATCGTTTTGAATCCGTGACTGAACGAATCAACGATTGATGCGCGCACACAGCCCGAGGTCGTAACTCCCATGATCAAAACGGTGTCAACTCCTCGATTTCTTAGGATGGTGCTCAGATCGGTTCCAAAGAATGCCGATGGATACCTCTTAATTAAATAGATATCTGAGTCTTCCCACAACTGCGGAACTATTGAAGCAGCATATGAATTCGGTGCGATATCTCGCAAACTCGGGACCTTCCAGTTTGTGAACTCATCATCATGAGCCCAAGCAACCGCCGTATGAACAACCAGAATTCCAGCCTGGCGCCCCGCTGACAGCACACTCTCGGCGTTCTTAACCGCCTGCTCAATATGCTCACTACGGCCCGTGGCGAAACTCGGATCACAAAAAGCCTGTTGAAAATCAACCGCAACAATCGCAGGGCAAGTACCCCAGCCGACAGTAGTCATACCGTATCCAGCTTCAGCAAACTGATCTTTAATAGCTTTTACCGCCCTTCCCTGGGAGGCTAGTGGTGCATCCCTGCGTTCATTCCATTGGACGCTCCATACCCGCAACTGCTCTGCCACCACAGTCTATCGGGGAAGCCAGATGTCGGCGCCCGAGGTGACCCCATGCTCCAAGGTCCTCGCATACTCCCAGGCGGACAAAAGTGCTACAGCCGAGGAGGTCTACCGAGTAAATTGGAGTACCGATAACGATCGCGTCCTCGGGGCGGTAGGCGCAGGGAGCACTGGGCGCTGCGGTAGATTGCGGCAAACAAGTCCAGTACGTTGTCACTGCTTCCACTGAGGAGACATTAATCCGCGGCCAGCCAGCTGTACGCAGCGCGATCGCGGTGCTTGGGGCCGCGGTAATCGCGCAGGTAAGTATCTCAGGATTTCAGCAGGGCCTGCCAGCTCTCGGGCCGATTCTTCAAACCACCTTTTCCCTAGACACTTCGGGTACCGGTGCCATCTTGGGAGTGGGAAGTCTAGGAACGGCAGTGGCTGTTTTGATTTGGGGCAGGCTGACCGACCGCACCACCGATCGTTTTGTAGCCGTATTCGGCTTGCTCCTCGCCTCAGCCTCTTTGGGCTTGGCTGGGTTTGCTGCACACATCGATTCGCTGCCCGGCCTAATGCTTGCTCTCTTTGCTACCGGTATTTGTGCGGCCGCCCCTACGGTCGCGCTGACCAAAAGCATATTTATCGCTTTTGCAGCCGGTCGACGCATGGGATTAGCTTTCGGTATTCGACAGGCTGCCGTACCCCTAGGTGCAGCCGCCGCGGGGGTGTTCCTTCCTATTCTGGCGATAAGCCGAGGGCTCGCCGCGGCCCTTTGGGGCCTTGCAGCAATGTTGCTCTTCGCCGCTCTCGTCGTTTACCGAGCAGTCCATGGTGAGCGTCGGACAGATCAGGGCGCACCGCTGGGGCCTACCCCGTGGGCGGCAATTGCACCTATGCTGACGGCGAGCTCGCTCTACACCTTAACCCAAATTGGAGTTGTATCACTGCTCACCCTGTACCTCGTAAATGCTCGCGGATGGTCACCGCCCGCCGCCGCAACTGTTTTCACGGGGGTAATGGTGTCCGCAATCCTGTTGCGGATCTTGGTGGGCATTGCCGCAGATCGGTGGCCGCACCGACGCCTGTGGTTGTTCAAAACGGCCGGATTGATCACGGCAACGCTGCTGGTCATCGCAGCTCTCACCGACCCCGCTCCTATCTCCGGGATCATCATCGTCATCGCGGGCATCACTGGCATGGGGTGGAACGCGCTGGCCTTCACCTTGACCGTCTCCCTGGTTCCTGAATCACGGGTAGGAACAAGTCAAGGGGCGCTAAACGCTTCACTCTTCGTCGCTTGGGGCCTCTCCCCGATCTTGACTGGATTTCTGGTAGAGACATTTTCCTGGTCGCTGGCCTGGATTGTGCTCGCTTTCTTGGCCATCATTGGTGCAGCCACCGCTCGAACTCACAGTTTCGCAAGACAGGTACCTTGAAGGCATTCCACCGAAGCTTCACTTTGCAGGCTTTTTCCAGACAAGGTAATATTCGAATCTGAAGGAGTCGGAAAGTTGCCAAAACCAGAGGATGCATAATTTCCTCGATGTGCGAACCGGAGAATCATGAAACCCCTTGATGGAATCCGGATCTTGTCGCTGGAGCAGTATGGCGCCGGTCCGTTCGCAACCTTGCACTTAGCTGATCTTGGCGCGGAGGTGATAAAGATTGAAGACCCGTCGGTTCGGGGTGACGTCGGACGACACGTCCCGCCGTATCAAGCCGGGGACACCTCATTATTCTTCGAGACGTTTAACCGCAACAAAAAGAGTCTCGTCCTCGACATAAACACCACCGAGGACCGCGAGGTCTTCGAGGACCTTGTTCGAGTCAGCGATGCGGTTTTCTCCAATCTTCGTGGCGACGTACCAGAGCAGCTGGGAATCACCTACGGGGCGCTTAAGCACCTCAATCCGGCCATCGTTTGCTGTTCTCTTTCGGGATACGGTATGACCGGACCCCGCGCCAAGGACCCCGGTTACGACTACATGCTGCAGGCTCTTAGCGGTTGGATGTCACTCGCTGGCGACCCAGAGGGCCCACCCACCAAAACGGGACTGTCTCTGGTGGACTTTTCCGGGGGTCTCGTGGCCTCAGGAGCAATCCTCGCCGGGGTAATCGCTGCGCGCCGCGATGGCGTAGGGATGGATTGCGATTTGAGCCTCTATGACACCGCCATCGGAATGCTGACCTACGTAGCCACTTGGCACCTCAGTTCGGGATACGAACCAAAACGGACTCGTAACAGCGCCCATCCTTCGCTTGTTCCTTTTCAGGCTTTCCAGGCTTCTGATGGTTGGTTCGTTGTTGGATGCGCCAAGGAAAAGTTCTGGGTTCGTCTCACCCAAGCTATCGGACGTCCCGAACTGAGTACCGATCCACGCTTTGACTCTTTCGTTAACCGCAATACGAATTCGTCTGAGCTTCTTGAAATTCTCGATGACATCTTCGTGTCGCGCACGGTTGGGGACTGGGTCACAGATCTACGTGCAGCAACCGTCCCTTGCGGGGCAGTACAAACCGTGGAAGAGGCGCTTATTGACACACACACGATTGAGCGTGGACTAATAGTTGAAACCTTCACACCCGAACTCGGCGCAGTTCGCTCCGTTGCCTCGGCTATGCGAGTTGGAGAACTTCCGACCTCACACCGAAGGGCCCCGCTACTTGACGAACATCGCGAGGATATCTTGGTCAATGTGCTCGGCTATGACCGCGAAAAGATACAGAAACTTTCCGAAAAATCCGTTGCGCAAAAAAATTCATCTAGCAAAGTCCGTGAAACATAACCTTGATCGGACTATCGAAACACCCGCTCGCTAGCCGGGGCAAAGTCAGATTTAGTTGGGTGTGGACCTCGTCCTTCGCACCCGGCGCAACGATTGACAATCCGGTCAGCCTCGCCCCTAACCGAAAACAAATACCTAAATGACACCAGTTTCTCTTAGTTTTACCAAGTCTTCTTGGCCTAAGCTAAGAATTCCTCCGTACACCAAATCATTATGTTCACCCAATTCAGGACCCGCAGTGCGAATAACTCCAGGTGTTTCTGAAAGTTTTGGAACTACGTTTTGCATCGGTACTCGACCGAGTTCCGCATGATCAATCCACGCAATCGCCTCACGAGCTGCAAAATGCGGATCCGCAAACATATCGACGGCGCGGAAAATCCTTGTTGCTGGCACGCCATTTTCGTGAAGTAGTTCAAGTAGTGCGTCAGCATCGAATTCGGCAGTCCAATTTGCAATTAAGTTATCAAGTTCTTCCATATTTGCGCCCCTGGCGCCGTGAGTTGCATAGCGGGCGTCAACTGCCAAGTCATCTCGCTTCATCACTGAAGTTAGGCGGCCAAATACGGTGTCCATGTTGGCGGCTACGATCACCATTTCACCGTCACGAGTTGGATAAACATTGCTCGGTGAAACGTTCGGAAGAACAGTTCCAGTTCGTTCACGCTGGTAACCAGCGATTTCCCATTCCGGGAGCAAAGACTCCATCATGGCCAAAACTGCCTCGTAGATGGCAGAGTCAACCACCTGCCCACGACCTGTTCGGTTTCGGGAATGAAGAGCAACCAAAGTTCCAAGACAGGCAAATGTTGCCGCTAGCGCATCACCGAGCGAGACACCAGCACGTGACGGCATTCGATCAGGGTCGCCGGTCACGTATCGAATACCGCCCATTGCCTCCCCAATGGACCCATATCCTGCTCTCGGTGCATAAGGCCCAGTTTGTCCGTAACCGGTTACCCGCGTGATTATTAATCGCGGATTGATCTCCCATAGAGTCTCGGGGGAAAGACCCCATCGTTCGATGGTGCCTGGCCTGAAGTTCTCGATAAGGACGTCGGCATCCTCCAGCAACCGCCGCACTAAATCCTGGCCCTCTGGTTTGCGCAAATCGCAAGTGATTGAATATTTATTTCGAGCAACTACCGGCCACCAGAGGGATTTGCCATAAGGCTTCTCGCGGCCCCACTGGCGCATCGGGTCGCCACGCTCAGGATCTTCGACTTTGATTACTTCTGCCCCGAAATCACCAAGGAGCTGACCACAAAAAGGCCCAGCGAGTAACTGACCCAATTCGACTACCCGAAGGTCTCCAAGAGGCAGATTCGCTAGTTCGTTTTTTCTCATACTAAGGATACCCTAACTTTCATTCCAGACACGCACGATTGTGCGCAATTATGGACTATTGGCGCATAGTGTCAAGAGAAGGTTACCAATCAAGGTCATTTTGCATACATAAGCAGCCCCAAGCCGTCCGTGGACAATTGACGCTCGACCTCAAATGTGCGATTCTCATTGTGTCCTGTTGACCCCACCTCGGGTAACCTGCCACCGAAAAGGCAGCGGGACTACCTCCACAAATATTTGAGTTGACGCGAAAAGTTGGACCACAAAGGTGGAATAAGCCAGGTCAGAAGTTATTCGCCAGACACAAGCTTTTTTAGCCTTGGCCTTTGGGGGCGCGATTTAGACAGAGCGATAAGTTGAAGAACAAAAGGGCCAAAATAGTCGCGGGAGCCTGCGGCTGACCATGATTAGTTGGTATCGCTGCGACTAGCCCATTAAGGGTACGTAGCAAATGCTGACAGCTTCAGGCTCTTAGTACAAAAACAAGTTGTGTATTTGATCTCACCCGAAAACGCACAGGCAGGTTTCTTTACTCGAGATAACTCACGCGACACCAGAAGCAGTGGGAAAACGACCTGTCTCAATATTGCAATTTTTATTCAGGCCAAGAAGTCACTTATCAGGTACCCGAACACAAGGTTCCCGCTAAACTCGTCGTCAGTTACTCAATAGCATGGCGAATTAGATGACGCTTTTAGCATTACCCAACAATAACTCAAGGTGGATTGCGATGCAGGCGAGCGAACGCGCGTACAAAGCAATACTCGAAGGTATCTTCGATGGCAGTTACCCGGCCGGTCAAAAACTTGGTGAAGTGGAATTAGCAGAGCGACTCAGCATAAGCCGGACTCCGGTACGCGAGGCGTTAAAAAGACTTTCATCCGAAGGACTTATTGAGGCTCTCCCCAATAGAGGATCTCGGGTACGTTCATGGAGCGTGGATCAATTTGTTGAAATTTTCGAGTTGCGTGCACTTCTCGAAGGGCGAGCAGCGAACTTCGCTGCCCTTCATCGAACGCCAGAAGACTGTGATTCTCTCTACGATTTGTGCGAAAGAATGGAAATAGCTGCCGAAAACCCAGACCAAGTTGCCGCCGCGGATAATGTAGCGACATTGAACCGCGAATTCCACGCGCGCATTATGAAGATGTC
>CAMDKJ010000008.1 GCA_945900705.1 Bifidobacterium breve
ATCAAAAAACCGACCACAACCAGAGCTGGCGTGGCCGCTTCGTAGGGGATCACCGTCACCAAAGGTGAGATGAACATTGCCACCAAGAACAGCAGCCCGGTGATGATCGAAGCAATGCCGGTACGGGCGCCTTCACCAATACCTGAAGCAGATTCAATGTACGAAGTGTTACTCGATACGGAAGCAGCACCACCGGCTACCGCCGCTATTGAGTCGACAACCAAGATGCTCTCGAAGTGTGGGATGTCGCCCTTTTCATCGAGCAGGTTGGCCTCACCAGCAAGGCCGAATGCGGTGCCCATCGTGTCAAAGAAGTCGCTAAGCATCAGCGAGAAGATCGCGAGCAGCGCCGCGATGACTCCGATGACTTGGAAGCTGCCGAAGAGATTGAACTGGCCGAGCAGACCAAGATCAGGAGTGGCCACAATCTGGTCTGGCACCTTAGGCACGTTCAGGCCCCAGCCGACCGGGTTGACGGCGCCATCGGCACCGAACTTCGGACCCACCTTGGCAATTGATTCAATGATGATCGCGACCACTGCTGTGCCCAAAATGCCGATAAGGATGGCGCCACGAACTTTCTTGACCACCAAGATGATCGTTAAAATCAGGCCGAAGCAGAAGGTGAAGATCGGCCAGCCGGCAAGCGCCCCCGCTGGACCGAATGTCACCAGTACCGGGCCCGGGCGCACCAAACCTGAGTCAACCAGGCCGATGATCGTGATGAAAAGGCCGATACCAACACCGATCGCGTATTTAAGCTGCTCGGGCACGGCGTGGAACACCGCCGACCTAAACCCGGTAAGCACCAAAAGCAAAATCAGCACACCTTCGAGGACCACCAGACCCATCGCATCGGCCCAGGTCATCTGCGGGGCCAAGGTGAAAGCCACAAAACCATTCAGGCCCAGGCCCGCAGCCACCGCCATCGGAAAGCGCCCAAAAACGCCCATCAGGATTGTCATCAAGCCGGCGACCAAGGCGGTGGCAGCGGTGACCATCGTGATTGACTTGACCACATCGGTGGTGCCGCCGATGAAATTGCCGTTCATGTCTTTGGCGGTGCCGATGATCAGCGGGTTCAGCACCACGATGTAAGCCATCGTGAAGAAGGTGACAAAGCCGCCGCGTATTTCACGCCCGTAAGTCGAGCCACGTTCACTAAGTGAAAACCAGCGATCCATGCTGCTGGTAGGTGCTGGGGGGGCAGAAACGGCCATTATTCCTCCGATGGGCGCTGACAGTCGGCTCACTATTGGTGACCCGGGTTGTCGGCCAGGGGGAAACCTGAAACAGCATCAGCCCGACGTTCCGGGCGCAGAGTATCGTAGGAATCATGGTGGAGTCAGGAGATATCAGCGCTTCGCTAACAGCAAGTTCACCGCGTGTGCAACATCAGGACAATGCGTTCATTCCTGTCACAGTAGGCACAGGAGTTTGGCTAGTTGTCGGTGTCGTCTTGGCGCTCTTCCACGGCCAACTCGGCATCGAGAGTTGGTGGGTTGGCGTCGCCTTCACCGGTTTCATCTGCGGGGTAGGTGGCATCTTCTACCTCAAGTATCGTGCCCGCCGCGAGCAGCGTCTCATCTCCAAGACCGGCAGCAATTAACTCTTCCGGTAATTGCTCCGCGTCGTCTAAATCAGGCGCCGTTAAATCTAGGTGATCCCAGCCAAATTCATCGGTGGCGTTCTCGGCCAGGGGCACACTTACTTCCAGGGTTACCTCGGAGTGCCCACCGCAGCCATAATTCATCGCCACCACATGGCCATCTGCTGGCGCAATCAAATTCGCGCACACCCCAAACATCTGGCCAAGGGGGCCCCCAATGGGAAGCAAGAATCCACAGGTGCTGCAGTTATTCGTGGCCGATTTAGCCATCGCAGCGCTCGGGCCCATGTCGCCCTCGAACCAACGCTCAGCGGCTTCATCACGGCCGACAACCGACAACACCCGAACCCGGCCCAGCCCGAGTTCCCAAAATCCATTGAGCGGGCTAGCTGAGCTTGCCGTCTCGAGATCATCTTCACCGGTTAACCCGGCAATAAGGCGCAGATCATCCGTCGGGGTGACGAGCACATCACCCACACCAAGATCACCTGGCTGTACGCGCTCACTCCAGGGCACCCACGGCGGGGCAACGAGGGCATCGGGGCCGGGCAAAAGCACGACGTCACAGACGGTTATTTCATCCTGCTCAGGTGCCCGGGCAACCGTGACCGCCCAACGCCATCCGACATAACCGGGGTGCAAGCAGGCAAAGAGGTGAGTAGCTAGGCGCTCATCTTCCATCGCCATCTCTAGGTGCTCACCTACATAGGCGGCCTCGGCTTCGATGACCGCGGCTTCGCGCGCCAACTCAATGGCCGCGCCTAATTGCTGGTCCTCTAACACCTTTTGCATAGCCCGATTGTGGCTCACCGGCGCTCGGCCCATTCCACCGCCCTCGGCCCATTTGCGTGAGTGCGCACGTTTTGGTCGTCAAATCCGGATTTTCAGCCAATTTCACGACCAAAACGTGCGCACTCACGAACCTCGGGTCAGATATCTAGGTCGTCAGCAACCGCACGCAGTACCGCCGCGATTTTTTGTGCCGCCGCATCCGGCGGGAATTTACCGCGCTGAAGTTGATTTGATACCCCGTCAAGCAACTTGATTAGATCCTCGACTATCCCGGCGAGATCGCCGGCATCTTTACGTGAACTCTTCACGATCGACGGTGGCGGCCCAATTATCGCTACGGTTAGGGCTTGCTTACCGCGCTTACCGTCGACAATGCCGAACTCGACCTTGGTGCCCGGCTTGAGCGAGGGCACCCCGGCGGGCAGGGTCGAGACGTGAACAAAGACGTCTTCGCCTTCATCCGAGTTGATGAAGCCGAAGCCTTTTTCCGCGTCGTACCACTTAACGATTCCCGTTGGCATGAGTGAAGGCTACCGACCCACCAATAAGATGGTGCGGGTGAGTCCGCGGAGCTTGGCCGATGCCCTCCGCAAGCGCGATGACCTAGCCCTAGCCGCCCTCTTGACCCGGCGCTCTGACCTACTGCACCCCATCCCCTCTGATATCACCGCACTGGCGGCCAGATCCACCACCGGGCCCTCGGTTTCACGCTGCCTAGACACCCTCGATGCCCTGACCATCTACGTGCTGGCGGTGGTCGCCCGTCAGTCGGTCGAGCTGCCCGCACTACCCCATGAGGTCACCAGGGCCGTTATCGAAGAGTTGGACGACTCTGCCCGCGGCGCCGCCGAAGCCGCATTGCGCGACCTCCAAGAACTCGCCCTGGTTTGGGGTACCGATGATGAGATCCGCGCCATTCATGCGGTGCGCGACCACCTGTCTGATGTGGTGGCGCCGACCTGGCCGCCACCCAGTATTTCGGCCGCCGCTGAAAATACCCAGTCGGCCAGAAGTGATGAGCAAGCCGGAGTGCACGCCCGAGAGGCAATAGCTCAGGTGCGCGATCTTCTTGATGCCTGGGCCGTTGATCCACCGAGTGTTTTACGGGCTGGCGGCCTCGCGGTTCGAGATTTCTCCGCCACCGCGCGTGACTTAAATACCGATGCACCGACCGCAGCACTGTGGATCGAAGTTGCGCACGCGGCCGGTTTACTTGATGACGACGGCGAGGAACGCCCATCATGGGTTCCGACCGATCGATTTGACACTTGGCTTGATAAATCGGCAGCCGAGCAATGGGTCACCCTTGCGGGGGCTTGGCTCATCTCACCAAGGCTCTCAACACTTGCCACTGACAAGTCAACGCTTTTAGCTAATGACTCCGAGCGCCGCGCTGTTGTCACTTTGCGCGCGCAGGTCATGCAGCAACTAGCCGCAGCCAAGGCACCTGTCGAGCCCGCCGATCTCATCGCGATTCTTGACTACTCGCAGCCAAGGCGAAGTGGCGAACTTCGATCACAGGTGGTGCACGCTACCTACCAAGAAGCCACCCTGCTCGGATTAATGGGAGCCAATTCGTTGACCACACCGGGGCGCGCGCTCATCGGACCGGATTCATCAACCGATGCAACTTCAGCGATCACGGCACTTATGCCGGTCGAAATCGACCATGTACTCATTCAGGCTGACCTCACCATGATCGCTCCCGGGCCGGTGGCTCCAGAGTTGGCGCGCAAGCTTCGATTACTCGCTGACGTTGAATCCCGCGGCCACGCCACCGTTTATCGGCTTTCCGAGCAATCACTTAGGCGCGCGTTTGACGCCGGCTGGGATGCGGCGAAAGTCCATGAAGTGTTGAGCGAAGCATCAACAACCGGACTGCCCCAACCCCTTAGTTATCTAATCGACGATTTGGCGCGGCGGCATGGCGCCATCAGGGTTGGTGCAGCTTCCGCGTATCTGCGCTGCGATAACGAGGGCACCATCGGCACGATTCTTGGTGATCGCAGGCTCCGGGGCCTGCAACTTTCGCAGACCGCCCCGAATATCTTGATCAGTCAAGCCACCCCGCACGAATTCATGGCAGCCCTGCGAGATGCCGGCTATGCGCCGGCGGCTGAGTCCCCCGATGGCTCCGTCGTGGTGCTGCGCCCCGATGAGCGCCGGGTGCGCTCGCGACATGCACGTAAAGTCAGCGCAGGTCGACGCGATAGCGACGCCATGATCGCGAGTGTCATCAAAGGTTTGCGTTCTGGCGATAGGGCCGCGCGAGCACCGCGCGGTGAAATGGTGGTGGGGCCGGCCGGCACCAATGAGGTGCCGCGCACGAGCAGCGCCGCCACCCTCGCGGCCCTGCGCTTGGCGATTGCTGAAACCACCCCGGTCTGGATTGGTTATGCCGATGCCGATGGCACCACCACCGAGCAGATCATTGATCCGATCCGTATGGGTGGTGGGTCGGTTACCGCATTTGATCACCGCACCGAACAAGTGAAAACTTTCTTGGTTTCACGCATCAGTGGGGTCGCTCCACTTACGCCTTAATAAAAGTTCTCATCAATAGCAATTCTCAGGGCCCGACCACCAGAACATCTTTGGTCCAGATTCGAAATTCTGCGAGCAGGTCGGGGATCGGCTCGATCCCGATACCCGGGCCCTGTGGTACTGGTAGGCGCCCATCTTGGAGCACGAAGGGCTCGGTGATGTCGACCGCGTAATACCGGCTTGAGGCACTGGTGTCACCGGGCAAAGTGAAGTTCGGCATTGCCGCCAAAGCCAAGTTCGCGGCCCGACCGATGCCGGTCTCGAGCATGCCACCGCACCACACCGGTGAGTTGCGCGCCATGCACATGTCATGAATATCGCGAGCAGTTAGATAACTACCCACCCGGCCCGGCTTAATGTTGATGATCGTCGCGGATCCAAACTCCAAGGCTGACTCCGCTGAAGCTACAGACAAGATTGATTCGTCCATGCAAATCGGCGTAGCACATGCCTCAGCAAGCATTCGATGCCCGAGCCAGTCTTCTTCGGGCAACGGTTGCTCGATAAGTAAGAGGTCATACTCATCGAGTTTCGCTAAATGCTCCGCATCTGAACGCGCATAAGCCTGATTGGCATCAACTTGCAATGGCATATCGGGCCACTGTGCACGCACGGCGGCCACCGGCTCCAAATCCCAACCCGGCTCTATCTTCAATTTAATGCGCCGGTAACCCGCACCTACATATTCGCCGACTTCCTCCATCAATTCACGCAAAGTCTCCGTTGTTGGGATACCGACACTTACCCCGCAATCAACTTCAGTGCGCGTGGACCCCAAGAAACTTGCCATCGACTGATCGCGCTCTCGCAACCAAACGTCGAGCATCGAAGTTGCGATTGCTGTCTTGGCCATTGGATGTCCGCGCATGACAGCAAGTGCCGTTCGCACTTCTTCAGGGTCACCAGCCATCGTTGTTTCACGCAATGCAGGGATTAGTTGATCGGTCATTACCGCAATTGCGGCAGCCGTGTATTCAGAGCTGTAGCCCGGCCAAGATGATGACGCGCACTCGGCCCAGCCACTAATTCCATCGGCTGACACCGCTTCGACAATAAGCACCTCACGCACCGTGTCAGTACCAAAACTCGTTCGGAAGGGGCGCACCAAAGGCATATTCACCATGTGTAGGCGGAACATCTCGATACTCACGCGCGCTCCCGGTAAAGGACATAGTTACCGACTCGCTCGACTCCAATAACGCAATAGCCCTCGGCTAAGGCCGAGGTCAAAGTCTCGCGCAGAGACATCCGCCACCGGGCGGCTTCCACCGGGTCCACCCTTCGCAACTCCACAATGTCCTCTGGGATTTCAACCACCCGAATATCGCGGCCGGCTTCGATTAACATCCCTGCGTCGAGCGGCAAAAGTCGACCCGCCGCCGCGTCAATTACTTTGGCTGATGACAGGTGCCACCAGGCAAACACTCGATCGGTGGGATCGCCAATATTGATGGCGTCTGGCATCTCACCGTAGAAATCTATTTCATACCCTCTCACGTCGACCCCAAGTTTTAGGATGTTCAAGATCGCATTGCGCCTAACGAGTGGATCGAAGGTCCACGAGATCGTGTCAATGTCACGGTCCAAGGCCCACACCCGTTGATGCAGCTTTAATGCCGAACCAATGTGGTGATTTCGGTGGCTCTCGAGCACCGCTGCCATGTGCGAGTGCAGGTGAACATGCCACCTGTCAGTGAAATGGCGGCCCACAAATGCCAGCGCTGCACCAACCGGTTCATCACCTAAATAGGCAACCGATGCGTACCCGCCGGCATGGGTCAACGCCTTAAGTACATTTTGCTGAACTTGGGTGCCCTGGCCCGGCCAGACCGTATCGAAAATTAGCCGCGCGGTGGCTAAATCTGTAGGGTCTACTACTGAGCGGACTTGCACTCCGGCGCGCTCCTGCGCGCGCTGGAGATCGGCCGCCGGACTATCCACCGAGGTCACAACCGACACCGTACCGAAACGAGCAAAAAAGGAGCAGCGTGACCACGATCTTGGCGTCAGCAAGTGCGCTGCTCCCCCGGATGATCGAGTCGGTAGACCTTCTCGTCAGCACCGAATCACCAACTAATGATCTTGCCGCCTGCGCTCATCTTGCTGACGTGGCCGCGAAATTAACTAGCGAGTGGTTAGGGAGCCCGGCCCGCGTAGAAGTTCACGACGGCTGCCCGGTAGTGCGCTGGGGCCCAGAGCACCCTGAAATCTTGCTGCTCGGCCACCTTGACACTGTGTGGCCGGTTAGCACCTTGCTGCGCCTGCCTTCCCAGCTCATTGATGATCAAATGACCGGGCCAGGTGTTTTCGATATGAAGGCTGGCATCGTGCAGGCCTTGGCTGCAGTGTCGCTACTTATTGCTGATGGCGTCGACGTCGGAGCGGTTGGGATCTTGCTGACAACTGACGAGGAGACCGGCTCGCGCGCTTCGCGCAAAGTGATTGCGGGCGCCCTCACCAACGCCAGTGCGGTTCTGGTTTTCGAACCATCCGCTAGCGGTGCCCTAAAAACTGAACGCAAGGGCACTTCTTGGTACCGAATCAAATTTCACGGGCGGGCAGCCCACGCCGGGCTTGACCCTGAACGCGGGGTGAATGCCACCGTTGAAGCTGCTGCGTTCGTCATGGCAACCCAAACTTGGGGTAATCAAGATGCCGGCACCACCGTTACGCCAACCTTGTTGAACGCGGGCACCACGGCAAATACCGTCCCTTTTTTGGCAGAGTTGACCCTTGACGTTCGTGCCTGGTCTGCGGGCGAGCAACAACGTGTTGACTCCAGTGTTCGCACCTGGCAAGTCACCCACCCTGAAGCCCGCATCGAGATTGATGGCGGTATTGACCGGCCACCACTTGAATTGTCAGCATCGGTGAATCTCTTCGCTCTCGCTCAACAAGTCGCGCACGAACTTGGTTTACCCGAATTGCAATCCTGCGCGGTCGGTGGTGCCAGCGACGGTAATCTCACCGCGGCCGCGGGCATACCGACCCTAGATGGGCTTGGCGCGGTTGGCGATGGCGCACACGCTGACCACGAATGGGCTTCAGTTTCAGCAATGGCCGAACGGGCCGCCCTTACCGCCGGCATCATCATGGCGGAACTCAACGGAGAGATAAATGACTGACGGTCCACTGATTGTGCAAAGCGACAAAACCCTGCTCCTTGAAGTTGATAGTCCGCTGGGGCCCGAATGCCGTCGTGCCATCGCACCATTTGCCGAACTTGAGCGCGCGCCTGAACACATTCACACTTACCGATTAACTCCACTTGGTCTTTGGAATGCCCGCGCGGCCGGGCATGACGCCGAGCAGGTCGTCGACACCTTGCTCCGCTATTCGAAATATCCAGTGCCGCATGCGCTGCTCGTTGACATCGCCGAGACCATGTCGCGCTATGGCAGGTTGCAGGTCAACAACCACCCGGTGCACGGATTAGTGTTGCAGGCATTAGACGAAGCGGTGCTCGAAGAAGTCCTGCGCAGTAAGAAAGTTGCTCCATTACTCGGTGCCCGCGTTGATAAAACGACGGTAATAGTGCATCCAAGTGAGCGCGGCCACCTAAAGCAGGCACTCATCAAACTTGGATGGCCCGCCGAGGATGTCGCGGGCTACGTTGATGGCGAGCGACATGCCATTGGCTTGGTTACCAAGAATTGGCAACCGCGCCCTTACCAGCAGGAGGCCGCCGAAGGCTTTTGGCACGGCGGATCTGGCGTTGTCGTCCTGCCCTGTGGTGCCGGCAAGACGATTGTCGGCGCGCTGGCAATGACACTTGCGCAGGCAACCACCCTGATTCTCGTCACTAACACAGTTGCGGCCCGGCAGTGGCGCGATGAGTTACTCAAGCGCACCACGTTGACCGCTGATGAGATAGGCGAGTACTCAGGCGCTAAGAAGGAAATCCGCCCGGTAACAATCGCGACCTACCAGGTGATGACAACCAAACGCCAAGGTATCTACCCGCATCTTGATGTCTTTGATTCGCGCGACTGGGGCCTGATCATCTATGACGAGGTGCACCTTCTGCCCGCTCCTATCTTCCGATTCACCGCCGATATCCAATCACGGCGTCGCCTCGGGTTAACCGCAACCTTGGTGCGCGAGGACGGCCGAGAGAGTGACGTTTTTAGCCTCATCGGCCCTAAGCGCTACGACGCACCCTGGAAAGACATTGAGAATCAAGGCTATATCGCACCTGCTGACTGCGTCGAGGTGCGAGTGACCTTGCCTGACAGTGATCGCATGACATATGCGATGGCCGAGCAAGAAGATAAATATCGCCTAGCGGCTTCGGCTCCCGAGAAGAACCGGCTCGTTGAAGAAATCATCGCCCATCACCCTGATGATCGAATCCTGGTAATTGGGCAATACCTTGACCAGCTCGCTGAACTTGGTGAGCATCTTGACGCACCGATAATCACGGGTGCTACGCCCGTTAAAGAACGTGAACGCCTTTTTGCCGCATTCCGCGAAGGTGATATTCGACTACTCGTGGTCAGCAAAGTTGCTAACTTCTCGATTGATCTGCCCGAGGCTGCCGTCGCCATTCAAGTAAGTGGCACTTTTGGTTCTCGACAAGAAGAGGCTCAGCGCCTCGGAAGAATCCTGCGCCCGAAGTCTGACGGGCGCACGGCGCACTTCTATTCAATTGTCACGCGCGACACAGTCGATGCCGACTTCGCCCAGCATCGCCAACGTTTTTTAGCTGAGCAGGGCTACGCTTACCGCATCGTCGACGCCGATGACATTCACTCGGGGAAGTGGGAAGCCAGATGAGCCAGGTTGCTCCTTCGCCCACCGCTCCCGAACTAAGCGAGAAACTAGCGGCGGCGGCCCTTGGACTGGCGATCGTCCTCGGCATTCTCGGTGCCCTCGGTGCCTCCGTCTTCATCTTCGTAATGGATGAAGCCCAAAAGTGGATCTGGGAGGATCTCCCAGCTGCACTGGGTTTTGATGGGTTACCGATGTGGTGGGTAGCACTAATGCTGCTAATCGGTGCCTGCGTCGTCGCCCTTGCTTGGCGACTACCCGGTGCCACCGGCAACGGCCCATTAACCGGCTTCCATTTCGACACCCCGGCTATCAACGCACCATCGATTCTTCTCGCCGCTCTCGGCTCCTTGATATTCGGTTTCGTCCTTGGCCCCGAAGCCCCCTTGATCATCATGGGCACCACCATCGGTGCACTTCTAATGCGCGGGCGTGCCCCGCAACTTGTGCAAATGGGGATGCTCTTAGGTGGAGCGGCCGCCATTGGGGCAATTTTCGGCAACCCCTTCGTGATGGCTTTTATGTTGCTCGAGTTTGCCGCGCTCGGTATTTTGCCAGCGATCGCACTTGTGCCATCACTTGTTGCCCTCGGCGCCGGCTACCTGGTGCAAATCGGGGTCGGGCCGTGGTCGGGTATCGGCACCCATTCGCTGGCAGTTCCAGGCCTACCCACTTACGACAACTTAAGTGTTAGAGACCTGATATTTGGTCTAGTGATCGCCGTTATTGCCTCCATCGTCGCCGCCATAGCTCGCGAACTTGGTGAACGTGTAGCGCAACTCGCCGCCAAGCACCGAGGTTTCGTGCTTTTCGCGGTAGCGCTCCTCACCGCGGCTCTCGCCATTGCCGTCACCGAGATCACGGGTGTCGATGTAGGTTTTGTGCTTTTCTCCGGCCAGTCAGATATGACTTCATTGATTGCCGAAACTTCGATTCTGACAGTGGTTTTGGTACTGATAGCCAAAACGCTCGCGTACGGCATGGCATTAGGTGGCGGTTACCGTGGCGGGCCGATCTTCCCCGCTACCTTCCTCGGTGTTGCCGTCGGAGTTCTAAGCTCTTTAGTGTTCCCTGAAGTATCAGTAACAGCCATGGCCGCGACCGGCATCGCGGCCACCGCCACCGTTATGCTGCGCTTACCTTTTACGTCCGCGCTTTTGGCTATGGTGTTGCTCAGCAGTTCAGGTGCCGCGGTCGCGCCATTTGCCATTATGGGTGCGGTTGTTGGTTTCGGAGTACGGCAAGGCCTCGACAAACGTGACGCCAAAAGAACATCAAAACTAGAGCTGGAGCGAGTATGAAAATAAGTAACCTCACCATCATGGCCTCCACGCTGGTTATCGCTGGGGCGGCACTTGCCGCACCCGCCCATGCGGTGAAACTCGTACCATCTGACACCGCCTGCTCCTACATCTATAAGAACGGCGAGCCCACCACCAAGACTTACGCCTGCCTTTCGGTGGCGAAGTCGCCGGTGCCAGCTGGCCAACCGGCAACATTCACCGGCACCTTGAGCTCAAAGGCCATGTCGAATTTGGCAGAATGGACAACCGGTGGCAACACGGTATGTCTTGATCGCTACCCAGCCAAGGCCAATAACAACAGCAGCATGCCGCGCACCCCACTAACCAAGGCATGCTCACCCGTTAAGAAAAACGGCACCTTCACGATCAACGCAGATTTAAGTGTCAAGGGCACCTACTACTACGGCCTGAGCATGGGCCCTTGCACCGGTTCTACCGCCCTCTGCGGCAATGGTGACCCTGGCTTGGTTGGCGTCGAGGGCCCGAAAGTGGTTCAGCTACAGACTTCGTAGAGGGGGTCGGATGAATCGCCAGGCTTTTAGGCTACGTCACGCTTTTGTCAGTTCGGCAATCGTCTTTGCTGCCGGGGCATTCCTGATGGCCCCACCTGCCATAGCCGACGACAGCACCAAGTTCGCTTCCCTGGCACCGAGAGTGCAATTCACGGTATATGAACCCAAATTCACGGCCGGTTTATCACTGAAGAGTGTTGCATTGGGTTCATTCGATCCTCAGGCCGTCGGCCCAACCCCGGGGCTCTGCTCCAAGTACCTAACCGCTACTTACCGAACAAAGGCCAAATCATCTCTGGAAATCATCCAGTCAGCCGCATGTGGTGACCCAGGGTTCCCGATGCTCTTAGTCGACTCATTTAAGTCAAAGGGATCGAAAATTAATATCCTCACCACTTGCCCAAATCCAGCAGCGGTGAGCGACACCGATTGTCAAAGTGGCTCAACGGCTTCCCCTGCCGACCTTTTGAAAAAGTACGGTGAAACTTGGATCAACCTACCGAGCACCTCGGTCTCACCAACGACGCAGATTCAGCTAAAAACCAAGGGTCTTACCGTGCAACAGATCAAGAAGATTGTGCGGAGCATGGCGGTTGCTAGGTTTTAGTTCGCAGTGCCAGTTTCGCGTCAACATCAAAACTGAAGTCCTCGATGGTGCCCATGCCGGGTATCGGTAGATGCACCGTGCCCATGTTCGCGCTGCCGACGATTTCTATTTCCCCCATCGGTGAGGAAGCCGATGCAATAGGGGTAATTGTTAAGTCGAGTTCAACTTCAATGCTGCCCGCGCGCGCAATACCGGTGACCGACCAAATTTCGCCCACCGGGCCTTTACCCGAATACACCAGCGTATGCGCCTTGTATCGGGTGACGACGCTTCGAGCCGCCGACTGCAGCAGGAAGTTGCCAGTCTTTAACTGGTCAAGGGCCAAGTGCAGGGTCAAGTGGATCTCCTGCGCGGTTATCTGCAGCAGCCCGCTGGCAACGGGGGCCGAAACATCAACGCTCAGTAGGCCCACTCGCCCACTACGCAGTCGAACATCGGCACCGTCCACGGCAGCTATCTCCCACTCGCCAACGGTCATGGGCATACCTTGCTATTTTGGCCAAAGCTACTCACCTAAGACCCGATGTACTTTGTGCTGCGCGGCCTGCGCTACTGGGCGAATCACCATGCGATCAATATTTACATGCGCTGGCAAGGAGGCTACCCAAGTGATTGCCGACGCAACATCGTCAGCGGTTAGCGGCTCC
Source organism: Bifidobacterium breve (assembly GCA_945900705.1). Taxonomy (GTDB): domain Bacteria; phylum Actinomycetota; class Actinomycetes; order S36-B12; family S36-B12. The sequence continues at coordinate 12,786 of CAMDKJ010000008.1, forward strand.
TTAACCCCTTCATAAACCTTGTCCGCTCGGGCTTGATCACCACCGAAACGCTTGACCGAGAACTCATCGGTGCGAACCATCCCGGGGATCATTTCAGTGACTCGAATCGGGCGCCCCGAAAGCTCAAGGCGCAAGGTGCCAGCTATCGCTGCCACCCCATGCTTAGTCGCGGTATAGCTGCCGGCATTCTCATATGGGATGTACCCAGCCGTTGAACCCATCAGCACGATGAGGCCATGACCGGAAAGTTCGATATTCGGCAAGAAAGCCTTCACGGTTCGCACCAGACCGATGACATTTAATTCATAACCGGCCTGCCATCCGGCTAGATCGGCATTCGCTATCTGTTCAGCCTCAAATGCTGCACCAGCATTGGCCACCAAGACAGCAACGGCCCGGCCCGCCAATTTGGCCACCAGCCGATCCACACTGCCTTGATCGGTGACATCCAGCTCCCATGACGTAATACCCGGGTGACCAGCGGCGAGCTCCTCAAGGCGGTCGACTCGGCGCGCTGCGGCGATGACCTCATATCCGCGATCCGCCAATTGGCGGGCGCATGCGGCCCCAATGCCGCTACTGGCGCCGGTAACAAGTGCGAGTTCAGGAGTTTTAGTCATGGTGCAAGATTGCAGATGGGCGCGACACTGCCTGAGTCGGGTCCGCTGAACGCGCACGTTATTGTCGTGAAAACCTGATATTTGCCCTGTTTCACGACAATAACGTGCGCGTTCACGTCAAAGGCGGCCCCCCTTTCGGGGAACCGCCTTTGAATGAACCTGTGTTGCAGAAGTCTTGCTGTTCGAACTTCGTTAGAAGTCCGACTACCGGGGACTTCGAACTTCGTTAGAAGTCCATACCCCCCATGCCGCCGTCGCCGCCGCCCATTGGCGGGCCAGCCTTTTCTGGCTTGTCAGCGACAACAACCTCGGTGGTCAAGAACAGACCGGCAATCGAGGCTGCGTTCTGCAGCGCCGAGCGCGTTACCTTGGCTGGGTCGATGATGCCCGCCTTGATCATGTCGACGTACTCGCCGTTTGAGGCATCTAGGCCGTGACCGACAGGAAGCTCGCGCACCTTCTCAGCCACTACGCCACCTTCAAGGCCGGCATTCTCAGCGATCTGCTTGAGTGGTGCGCTCACGGCAACGCGAACAATGTTTGCGCCCACGAGCTGCTCATCGGTCAGGCCGAGTGCATCGATCTTGGCGGTTGCTGACTTCATGGCCTGAATGAGTGCCACGCCACCACCGGCGACGATGCCTTCCTCAATCGCAGCCTTCGCATTGCGCACGGCATCTTCGATGCGGTGCTTGCGCTCCTTGAGCTCGACTTCGGTTGCAGCGCCAACCTTGATGACCGCAACGCCGCCGGCCAACTTGGCCAACCGCTCCTGCAGCTTCTCGCGGTCATAGTCGCTGTCCGACTTCTCGATCTCGGCACGGATCTGGTTCACGCGACCTTGAATCTGCTCAGGGTCACCGGCACCTTCAACGATCGTGGTCTCATCTTTGGTGACGACAACCTTGCGCGCGCGACCCAACAGGTCGAGCGTGGTGCCATCAAGCTTGAGGCCTACTTCTTCAGAGATAACCTGCGCGCCGGTCAAGATCGCGATGTCTTGCAGCATCGCCTTGCGACGGTCACCAAAGCCTGGGGCCTTGACCGAAACCGAACGGAAGGTGCCACGGATCTTGTTGACTACCAGTGTTGCTAGGGCTTCTCCTTCAACATCTTCGGCGAGGATGACCAGCGGCTTGCCGCTTTGCATGACCTTCTCGAGGATTGGCAGGACGTCCTTGACGGAAGAGATCTTGGAGTTCGCGATGAGGATGTAGGGATCCTCAAGCTCGGCCTCCATGCGCTCTGGGTCGGTGACGAAGTACGGCGAGATGTAACCCTTGTCGAAGCGCATACCTTCGGTGAGCTCTAGCTCAAGACCGAAAGTGTTGCTCTCTTCAACAGTGATGACGCCTTCCTTGCCGACCTTGTCCATTGCCTCGGCGATCAGGTCGCCGACTTCCTGGTCGCCACCTGCGGAGATCGCGGCCGTCGAAGCAATCTGCTCCTTGGTCTCGACATCCTTGGCCATCAAAAGCAGCTCGTCGCAAACAATGGTGACGGCGCGATCGATGCCCTTCTTAAGTGCCATCGGGTTGGCACCAGCGGCAACGTTGCGCAGACCTTCGCGCACGAGCGCTTGGGCGAGCACGGTTGCGGTGGTGGTGCCGTCGCCTGCGACGTCATCGGTCTTCTTGGCGACCTCTTTAACCAGCTCGGCGCCGATCTTCTCGTAAGGATCCTCGAGATCGATTTCCTTGGCGATGGATACACCGTCGTTGGTGATAGTGGGGGCTCCCCACTTCTTTTCAAGGACCACGTTGCGGCCTTTGGGGCCGAGTGTGACCTTGACGGCGTCGGCTAGCACGTTCATGCCGCGCTCGAGGGCCCTGCGGGCCTCCTCATCAAATGCAATCATTTTTGCCATGGGGCCAGTTCCTCCGGGAACGTCCGTAAGTTGTCACTCTCGGGTGTCGAGTGCTAACGCAAAAGTTAGCACTCTCACCCCTAGAGTGCAAATGCACGGTCCGGGCCTCCGCCAGGTGGCAGGATCTGGAGATGGCAGCCCGCAGTTATCGCCCCCCACGGGAGTGGTTAGTGGCCGAAGGCAAGTGGCCAATCGGGCCCTTTACCCCGGGGCCCCGCCCTATGTAATGGTGACCGCCGCCATCGTGGCCAATTACCTAGCCGCGGCCGGCACCAGCAGCCTGCGGTCGGTGGCCCGGGCCGCCGGTATAGACGCCACCAGCTCTGGCCTCCATGGGCTACCCGGGGATAGCCAAAAATGTGACTGGTAGGGCACCACTAACTATTGAAGCCCACACCAAACCGGTCTAGTACCCGAAGCCAGCGACCTCGTTTACCCGTGCGGTCCTCGCGCGCCAAGGCCGCGCGGGTGAACTGGACTGTTGGGTACCGAAGGGGCTCGGGCGGAAACCGCATTGGTTTCTTTTGCACCAGGGTAAGCCTCGTGCGTTCGGTGCTACGCGCAGACAAAAGATCCAGTGCGGTGAGCGCCCCGAACCTCGAAGCCGCTACCCCCAGCCCGGTATAGCCCACGGAGTAGGCCATGCGCCCATCAAGTGCCGTGCCTATCAATGGGGTGAACCGTGATGTCGAGTCGATCAGCCCCGCCCATCGGTGGGTAAATCGCAGGCCGCGCAATTGCGGAAAAGTATCAAAGAACTGGTTCGCCAGCAGTTGATGTGATCTATCGCGCTGTTCCCGCGCCGCACTTGTTTTGTTACCGAAGTAATACACCGCGTCGTAACCACCCCAGAGAATTCGATCGTCGGGTGTGCGTCGGTAGTAGTGAAACTGATTACCCGAATCCGTCATGCCCTGATTTTCCAGCCAGCCGATATCGGTCAGTTGGGTAGAACTCAGCGGCTCAGTGACAAGTACATGGTCGTAGATCGGCAACACCCAAGATCGTAGCCTGCGTAGCAGCGGGGGGTACGCATTAGTGGCTAGCAATACTTGCCTAGCGCGAACCGCACCCAGGGGGGTTCTAACTGCCAGTCCAGATCCCGAAATCTTCACTCCGGTGACTTCGGTACCCTCATAGATGCGCACACCACGTGACAGCGCCGCACGCTTTAAACCCCAGCACAACATTGCCGGGTCCAATAGGCCGCTGCCACTTCGCAATCGCATGCCGGCTAGGTAAGTCGGAGAATCGACATCCGCACGAACTTGTTCGACATCAAGGAATGAGGCGTCTTCCCCAAACCGTTGATGCAATTTCGTTGATTCGCGCAATTGATCAACTTGGTGAGGTTTCGTAGCTACCGCCGTCTTTCCGCACAGGCGAAGTCCCGCATCAATGCGTTCGGCCTCAACGAATTTCGCAATGTCAGCCAAGTTCTCTCGCCCCATGCGCAATAACGTTTCCAGTTCGGCCGGCCAAATCGCTAGTCCGTGCGCAATGCCATGGGTGAGAGATTCTGAGATAAATCCACCATTTCGCCCCGATGCGCCAAAGGCGATGGACTTTGCTTCGAGTAATGTCACACTGCGCGACGGGTCGGCTTCGCGGGCTGAAATCGCCGCCCAAAGACCCGTCAGACCGCCACCGATAATTACCAGATCTGCGCTGATCTGCCCGATGAGCGGTGAACACGCTGGCGGTGCGTCCGGCCGATCCGTCCAAAACGGGATCGGGGCCGCGTCACTTAATGCATCATTAGCGCTGGCAATAATGGTGCTCATCTGTTCAGCACCACCGCTTTTTCGGCGGGCCAGGCTAGGTGCGCGATGGCTCCACGCGAGACGCTGGCTGATCCTTGGCAGGTGAGCACAACGGGAACTTCATGGCCCGGCACCAAAACCGCGATAGTCGATGCGCCGCCAAAGAATTGTGTCTCAAGCACCGTACCGGTAAGTAGTCCAGCGCCTTCAACTATCTGAATGTCTTCGGGGCGAACCATTAAATACGCCGCACCACTTACCGCTGGTACTGCTTCTTTACCCGGAAGCAACCCAATATTCGGGACGTCGACGCCCCCGATGGCCGCGACCCCCGCAAACATGTTGCTGGTACCGATGAAGTCGGCAACAAAAACACTAGAAGGCCGCTGATACATCCCAATCGGGGTATCAATCTGCAACACCTGACCTAGTGACATCACGGCAATTCGATCTGCCATTGACATGGCTTCTTCTTGATCATGGGTAACAACCACGAAGGTGATGCCCACCTCATGCTGCAAGCGCTTGAGTTCAAGTTGCATCTCAGCACGAACTTTGCGATCAAGTGCGGAAAGCGGCTCATCGAGCAGCAGTAAGCGCGGACGCTTCACGATGGCTCTCGCGAGCGCAACTCGCTGCCGTTGGCCGCCCGACAATTGGGCGGGCCGGCTCTTCGCTTTATCCCTAAGGCCCACCGTCCCTAATACTTCATCGACACGTGCTCGAATTTCCTCCTTGGGCAGTTTCTCTCGTTGCAACCCGTAGGCGATATTTCTCTCCACCGATAGGTGGGGGAATAGCGCGTATGACTGAAACATCAAGTTGATCGGCCGCTTATGGGGTGGTAGCGACAGCAAGTTGCTCCCACTGAGAAGTACCGCTCCAGAGTCTGGCTCCTCGAAACCTGCAATGACACGAAGGAGGGTGGTTTTGCCGCAGCCAGATGGACCTAACAGCGCAAAGAACTCGTTCTCGTTGATCGAAAGACTCACATCGTCAAGGGCGACAACATCCCCGTAGCTCTTGCTGAGGCTTTGAATTTCAACCAAGGGTTTATTTGTCATACGGCGTCCGTAAGTTTGGTGATGCGCTGGGCAGCGATCACGACGGTGAAGCTAACCAGAAGCAGTAGTGCCGCCAGCGCATTGATCTCCGGGGTGACTCCAAAGCGAACCATCGAGTAGATGACGATTGGCAAAGTCGGCGTTGCAGGGCCATCGGTGAAGAAGGCAATCACGAACTCATCAAGTGACAGTGTGAAAACGAGTAACGCACCAGCCACGATCGCCGGCAGGAGGGTTGGGACGGTGATCTTGAAGAAGGTTGTCATCGCGTTTGCACCTAGGTCACCGGAGGCTTCCTCCAGACTCGGGTCATTTTGGCCAAGCCTGGCGGTTACCACCGCCGCCACGAAAGCCATCCCGAACACCACATGGGCAAGTAACACCGAGTGCAACCCGAGGGTCATGCCGATGGCACTGAAAAGTACGAGCAGCCCGATGGCTAACGCGAGGTCGGGGATGATCGCCGGCGTAAGTGAATAGGCCTCCAATAGTGCCGAACGGGTGAATCTAGAAAGCCCGATCGCGAGTAGCGTCCCGAGCGCGGTAGCGATAACGGTCGCACCCACCGCAACAATCAAAGTGTTGATCAGGCCTTGCCTGACCGCGGTGTCTTCAAAGAGCACTCCATACCACTTGGTGCTGAAGCCGCCCCAGGAAAACGGCTGCTTACTGCCATTGAAGGACATCACGACAACAACCACCAGCGGCACATACAAAAATACATAGGTCACCAGCAGTGGCAAGCGCAGCCAACCGATATTACGCACGGGCACTCCGCCCATTTATGCGTCGAGCGACAGCGGCTTGTGCCGCGAACAACCCCGCGAGGAATAAAACCATGATCAGGGCCAAAACAGCGCCAAACGGCCAGTCACGTGCTTTCAGGAATTGATCGCGAATCAGATTCCCGATCATCACGGTCTTGCCCCCGCCGAGCAATTCAGGCACGATGAAATTGCCCAGACTTGGTACGAAGACGAAGATTGCCCCGATCATGGTGCCCGGCAGCGTCAGCGGCAAGGTGACGTCAAAGAAAGCTCGGAATTTGCTCGCACCCAAATTGGTTGCCGCCTCGAGAAGCGATCTGTCCAGGCGTTCAACCGATGCATATATCGGCAAAATCATCAGCGGGAGATACGCGTAGAGCAAGCCAACTATGACCGCGCCCCTTGTATAGAGCAACTCCAATGGCGAATCAATTAAGCCCAAGTTGACCAGGGTCTTATTGACCGGGCCCTCGGAATTCAGCAGCACAATCCAGGCATAAGTGCGAATCAGGAAATTCGTCCAAAAGGGCAGCACCACTAAGACGAGAGCCACTGTGCGCCACCTCGCCGGGAGCCGCGTGATCGCGTAAGCGGTTGGATAGCCGATCAACAATGCCAAAAGAGTGGTAATCGATGAAATAAGGATGGAGTTCCAGAGCACCCTCAGATAAATAGGGTCGAGGGCGCGCGCGAAGTTTTCTAGGGTGACCGGTAATTCAACCCCACCGAATCTGCCACGGGTTAAGAAGGCGTATGAGAGCACTAACAACAGTGGGATTGTCATAAAGGCCGTCACATAAAGAAGCCCCGGCCCCAGAAAGGCCGCACGCGCCCCAAGGGCGCGACGCCTAATTGCGCCGCGCCCTTGGGTGACCGTGGAAGCCATCAAACCCACTAACTAGTTGGAGGTGACCTCGGTCGCAACCTTCGTGTACTTCGAACTGTCTACGCCTACGTCGACCACAACTTCTTCCTTGAGTAGATCCGTCGGAGACATCCCCATGTTCGGGTAGGCCTTGGCAAGCTCTGCCCCTACTTGTTCCATTGCTGCCTTATTCGGCACCTTGTAGAGGATGTTCTCGGAAACCCAAGCGTGGTTTGCCGGGTCGAGGATGAAGTTGATGAAGGCTTGAGCGGCCTCTTTGTTCTTCGAGGACTTCAACACGACCATGGTGTCAGACCAAAGGTCGCTGCCTTCCTTCGGAATTACGAACTTGATGTTTGGGTCCTCGGCGGTGCCATAGTTGCACCAGCCATCCCAGGCCACCGCCATCGTCGCCTCGCCCGAAACGAGCCGAGAGTAGAAGGTGGTGTCGTCATAGGCCAACAGATTTGGCTTCGCCGCAATCAACAGATCCTTCGCCGCCTGCAATTCGGCATCGTCGGTGGTGTTGATCGAGTAGCCCAGGGATTTCAATGCCGGTAGCAGTAGCCAGCGCTCGGTGGCAAGGGCCGTTATCTTGCCCTTGTTCTCCTCAGTTGGCTGCAAGATGTCATTCCAGCTGTCGGGCGCCTTACTGACTAGATCACTCCGATAGCAAATACCCGTCGTTCCCCAAGCGTAGGGAACGGAGAAAACATTGCCCTTATCGAAGGCCATCTGCGTGGCCTCAGGGTAAAGATTCTTTAGGTTCGGGATCAAGTCCGGATGCATCGGCTCAAGTAGCCCAGCGTCATTAAGTGCTTGGGCGTACTGTCCCGACACAAATGCCACATCGATACCTGAATCACCACCGGCGGTCAACTTGCCCATGATCTCTTCGTTGGTAGCGTGATTGGCAATCGTTAACGGGGTCCCGATCGCTTCTTGCACCTTCGCCGGCAGATCCTCGGGGTAATACCCGGCCCAGTTTGAGACCGTCAGGGTCTGCTTTGTCAGATCGGCATTTGGATCGAGTTCGGCGGGGGCGCTGCTGCTGCTACCGCCACAGGCCGCCAACAGCAAAGTTGCACTAACCGCAACCGCCCCGATAGCTCCCATCTTGCTCATCTTCTGTGCACTTCCTCGCATCTGCTGACTCCTATCCGGTGCTCACGGCTTTGACTTCAAGGCCGAGCCCTCATGCCCGGCGATGGCTGAGCGTTACACACGAATGCAAGAACTGCAAGCACTTTCGACATTGGTATGCAAATAGTTATCGAATTTTCCTGAATTTGGATTTAATGACTAATTTGGCTCGCTAGAGTGGTCGAACCATGGCCAAAACCAGCGGGCGGGAGTCCCGCCAGAAAAGCGCAAAGCGCAACGACCTCCTTGAGGCGGCTCAGCGGGCGATGGCCGAACACGGTACGGCGGTGCGCCTGAATCAGGTCGCCGAGCACGCTGGCATGACCTCGGGGGCGATCTTGTATCACTACCCGGATCTCCAGGATCTTCTCGTGGATGCGAACCGGGCCGGCATGGAGCGCTTTTATACCGAACGAGTTGCCGCACTCGAAGGGATCAACGATCCGGCCGAACGCCTGACCGTCACCATCACCTCCGGCCTACCGGTTGCGCAAGATGATGAGGAGGTACGACTGCTTTGCGCACTAGGTGGCGAAGCCGCACGAAATACCATTTACGCCGTGCTGCTCACTGCCCTATTTGATCGCCAAGTAGCCATGTATCAAACACTCTTAGATACTGGAGCAACGCAAGGAGTATTCCAACTTTCCTCGGATTCGCTAACAATTGCCCGAAACCTAGTTGCGCTCGAAGACGCTTATGGCTACCGCATTATGGCAAGTCATCCGACCTTGGACCATGATGTTGCTGCAAACCTAATATTTGACTACGCGCGTTTAGCAACCAGCCACCCGCTCCCAGTGGAGACCACATGACAGCAAAGTCAAAAACGATTCTTTTTATGCCGGAATCTGCCTACGGTCCT
>CAMDKJ010000009.1 GCA_945900705.1 Bifidobacterium breve
CCTTCACCGGTAGTGACATTGCCACGCTATTCCCAACGCACGATGAGTTGGCAGCGGCGGCGGCGCGTGCCTGACATTGACGAGCCTAGGTGGGAGCAACTAAGGCAGGCCGCACGTGCCGCTCGTGAGTTGGCTTATGCCCCTTACTCACGGCACCCGGTGGGTGCGGCCGCTCTGGTCGATGACGGCCGAGTCGTCAGTGGCAGCAATGTGGAAAACGCCTCCCTCGGCGTGACCCTGTGCGCAGAGTGCTCCTTACTCGGTGATCTCGTGCGCACGGGTGGGCCGGGCAACCGCGGCCGCCTGGTCGCTTTGGCATGTGTGGGTCCGAACCCAGGTGCGCTCCTGCCCTGCGGCCGGTGCCGTCAACTGCTCTTCGAGCACGGTGGCGCGGATCTGCTCATCGATCGGGACGGGGGGCCGGTACCCCTGTCCTTCCTGCTGCCCGACGGCTTCGGCCCGGATCAACTGCCATGAGTGCACTCGGAATAATCGCGGGCACTGGTTTCTACTCACTCGATGCCCTGGACTCACCTCGCCAGTTTGATATCACAACACCGTTTGGATCGGCCCGCGTCAACGTCGGTGGACTGCACGGACGTGAGACAGTCTTCTTAACCCGGCACGGCTCGGACCACTCGGTACCACCGCACCTGATCAACTATCGGGCCAATATTTCGGCGCTCCTGCAGGTGGGTGTTACGGAGGTGCTCGCGGTCAACGTGGTGGGCGGAATCGGACTGGGCTCAGGCGCCCTTGCGGTAGTCGACGACTTCCTTGACTTCACCAAGGCGCGGCCGGTGACCTTCTTCGACGGCACCACACCCGAGGGCGTCCAGCACGCCGACATGACGCAGCCTTATGACGAGCGACTGCGTTCCACCCTCCTCGCCGCCGCGCACACCCTTGGCATTGCGGTGGAGCCAACAGGTGTCTACGCGGCTTTTGAGGGTCCGCGCTTCGAGACCCGTGCCGAGATCCGCATGGCTCAGCTGCTAGGCGCGACCGTGGTGGGCATGACAGGTGTGCCAGAGGTGGTGCTTGCTAAGGAGAAGAACCTGCCGTATTCATCGCTCTGCTTGGTGGCCAACCCGGCCGCCGGGTTTGGCCCGGAGATCGCGATTGCAGATGTCATGGCAGTCGTAGCGCAGGGGGCTCAGGTGGTTGGCCGGATCATCGTGGAGTCTGCGCGGAGGCTCGCGAATGCGGGCTGACCTCATCTTCGAAGCCGCCCGCTATGTCGTCGTCTGCGATGACGCCTCGACGGTACTGGCCGATGCATCCGTGGCAGTGTCGAATGGGCGCATCGTTGCGGTGGGGCCCGCGGAACAACTCAGGCTGGAAGTTGCTGCCGACGAGGTCATTGATGCTCGTGGTCACTTAATCATCCCCGGACTCATCAACTTACACACGCACCTGCCGATGACGTTGCTGCGCGGTGTGGCCGAGAATGTCGATCTCCAGGGATTCCTCGAGATCGTTTGGGCCGAAGAAGCCCGGGTAATGGATCCAGCTGGCGTTGAACTCGGTGCTCGCCTCGGGGCCGTTGAAGCCTTACTGGGCGGAACCACCACGGCACTTGACATGTACTTCCACCCATCGGCTGCGCATCGTGGCGCTGTTGCTGCCGGGCTTCGGCACGTGATCGGCCCCGTATTCTTCTCCTTCCCCGGCCCCGATGGCCTTTCTTGGGAGCAGCGGATGGACTTAGCTCGCCGCTGGCCGCAAGAGGTAGCCGAGATCGGTGGCCCTTATGTTCCCATTGCCTACATGCCGCACGCTCCTTTCACCGTGGAGATTGAGCACCTAGCGCAGATAGCCGAGCTGGCCCGGGAGACTAACGGCATCATCACAACCCACACCTCCGAGAATGACTCGGAGAACCAGGCCACGATTGCGTCCCGCGGAATGCGTCCGGTGCGCTGCTTGGCGACAAGTGGCGTGCTCGAACTCTCTCCAATATTGGCACACGGTGTTCGTTTGGATGTGGACGATCGACGAAATGTGGCGGGTGCGGGAGCAAGCGTTGCACACTGCCCGGGCTCAAACCTGAAGTTGGCTAGCGGCGCAGCTGACATCGTTAGTTATCGATCGGACGGTATTCGGGTGGGGTTGGGTACGGACGGCTGCTCATCCAGCAATGACCTTGACATGTTCGCCGTGATGCGGTTGGCCGCAAACCTCGCCCGTCTAGTTCACCAAGATCCGGCAGCGATCTGTGCCGCCGACATCGTTCGCATGGCGACCCTTGAAGGTGCTCGATCCCTGGGAATGGCTGATCGCCTCGGATCCATTGAGGTTGGCAAAGAGGCCGACCTCGCGGTGCTCGACACTCGTGCTCCGCACCTGACCCCACTTCATGACCCACATACGGCCCTAGTCTTTGCGGCGGGACGTTCAGATGTGCGATACGTAATGGTGGCCGGTGCACTTGTTGTGCGAGATCGTCAGTCCGTCCTAATCGATGTGCCGGAACTTTTAGCGCAGGCGAATGCTCGGGTTGGGTCCTAATGGCTAACTTGGGCGACCTGACGGCGGCGCAGGTCATTGATCGGCTAGGTCTTGAGTACCTCAACGGTGAGGGAGTCTGGATAAAATTAATTTGGCGCAGTAATGCTGGTAATGCCATTTTTGCAATGCTGACCCGAGACGACTACTCCGCCCTGCACCGGCTAATGGAAGACGAACTATGGACCCATGTAGCCGGCTCTTCGATCGAGATGTTGCTCCTGCACCCCGGTGGCCGAAGCGAGACCACCCGCATCGGACCCGGGCTGGACGACTCGGCCTACGCCTTGGTGCCGGCCGGCTCTTGGCAGGGGTCGAGCACCGGAGGGGACTGGGCCCTGGTGACGTGCGCTCTGGCGCCGCCCTTTTCGGGCCTCGAACTGGCGGACGGGTCCACGGATCTGACTGCTTGGCAACACTCAGCAGCACGGATTAGCGAGTTGATCCGTGGCTGAGACGGGACTGCTGGCGGGTCGGCGGGCGCTGGTGACCGGTGCCACCGCAGGTCTGGGTCGAGTCATTGCCGAGGCAATCGCCGGAGCCGGAGCCGAAGTCGCAGTCCACGGCCGTAACCGGTCGAGGGCGGACGAAGTGGTGCGGGGCATCGGCGAACGCGGTGGTTCTGCCCATCCCGTGGTAGGTGATCTGGCAACCGGACCTGAAGGCCTAGCGGCAATTCACCTTGCGGCGCGGTCGGCTCTTGGGTCCGTGGACATTCTTGTGAATAGCGCGGCCGACCAGCGCCTAGCTTTATTGGGCGAGGCTGGTTGGGACACTTGGCGTGAAATCATTGAGGTGAACCTCCTCGCCGCTGTCGAGCTGACACGACTGGTGTGTGCGGGGGCAGCAGACCTCGAACGCGTAAGTGTGGTCAACGTGACATCGGTGGAAGCCCGGGCGCCCTTTCCGGGCCATGCGGCCTACGCTGCGTCCAAAGCGGGCCTGCAGTCATTCACGGTGTCCGCGGCGAAGGAGTGGGCTCCGGCGCGAGTCAACGCGGTGGCTCCGGGACTGACCGATCGGCCCGGGCTGTCGCAGGACTGGCCCCAGGGCTGGTCATTCTGGGCGGCATCAGCGCCGCTGCAGCGCCCGGTCAGACCGGAGGAAGTGGCGGCTGCGGTGGTGTTCCTGGTAAGCCCACTCGCATCAGGAATCACAGGAGTCACATTACCCGTGGATGCCGGCTGGAGTTCATCAGCTCGCACTCCGTGGCACCAGCACGACGAGTGAGCTGCGGACCGGTCGCCGCAGGTGCTGGGTAACGCGATCACATTAGGTAACAATGTGATGTACTCCCATCAAGTGTTCGGCATTGCCCCATTGCCTCCAATAGTCTGTAGTCACGTTTAATTCGCCATACACTCAGCCTGAACACCATCACCAACGAAAGGGATGTCAATGCATCGCAAAATTCTGGCTGCGGGAATAGTCGCAGTCGCGCTTGTACTAACTAGCTGCTCCAGCAGCACCCAAGAGGCAGCACCTGAGCCCGCTGCTGCTGCCTCCGAGGCAGCACCTGAGCCCGCCGCACCTGCCTCCGAGGCAGCACCTTCGGAGCCCGCAGCTTCCACCACGATGGATGACAGCGACTGCGCTGCTCCTGAGAACATCTGCGTGGGGCTCGTTACCGACACCGGCAAGGTGGATGACAAATCCTTCAATCAGGCTGCTTGGGAGGGCGCGCAACTAGGGGCGCAGGCGGTTGGCGCGTTCAGCAAGTACATCGAGACGACCGATCCGAAGGACTACGCGAACAACATCGCACAGTTCGCTGGCAAGAACTACGACGTAATCGTGACCGTAGGGTTCCTCATGGGAGAGGCCACTGTGAATGCTGCCGCAGAGTTTCCCAACGTGAAATTCATCGGCGTGGACCAGTTCCAAGGTGAGCCGATCGACAATCTAGCCGGGTTGGTCTTCGATGAGAGCAAGGCCGGCTACGCCGTTGGCTACCTAGCAGGTCTGATGACCAAGACCAACAAGATCGGTAGCGCACTCGGTACTGACACCGTGCCTCCGGTCAAGCTATTCGGTGAGGGCTACAAGGCGGGGGCACTAGCGGCCAACCCGGACGTTAAGGTCACGCTGCTCTACCACGAGCCCAACAACGCCTTCGGAGATCCGGAATGGGGCGCTGCGGAGGCCCGCAAGCAGCTTGATCAGGGCGCGGACATTATCTTCGCCGCGGGTGGTGCCACCGGCAACGGCGGACTGATTGAGGTCGCCAAGGATCCAGGCGCAGGCAAGACCGTGTTCTGCATCGGTGTCGACATCGACCAGTACAACACGGTCCCGCAAGCAGCGAAGTGCCTGTTGACCTCGGCTGAGAAGAAGTTGGTCTCGGGCACCGAGACACTCGTTGTGGCTGCTGCTGGGGGAACCATGACGCCCGGTAACAACTTCGGCCCGACCGGCATCGCGGCCTACCACGACACCGAAGGTGCCGTGCCGGACGACGTGAAGGCAAAGGTCCTGGAAGTTCTCGCGGGCCTTGAGGATGGCACGATCGACACTGGTTGCCCAGCTTGCTTGGACAACTAGCGATCTAGCGTGGCACAGCGCGAAGGGGTGGGAGCGGTCATCGGCCGCTCCCACCCCTCTTTTATAAATCTTATGGCCATCAGGCCATGGCCATGTGGAAGGATCCAGAGCTATGTCTGTGACTGATCCTGCGCAAACGGATTTGGGTTACACCGACCCGAATCCGATGCGGGCTGGTCGCTGGCCCCGGGTGCAGGCTGTTGCTATTCCAGTGGTGTCGGTCCTACTGGCATTCGCCATTGGTGGAATCCTTATTTGGTTGCAAGGAGTCAATCCCTTGTATGCCTACTGGGTGCTCTTCCAGAACGCCCTGGGCTCGAGCGAGGGCCTACTTCGAGTGATGGAGAAGTCCACACCGTTGATCCTCACTGGGTTGGCGGTGACGATAGGACTGAGAACCGGACTGTTCAATATCGGTGCACAGGGGCAGCTCCTCGTCGGTGCGCTCGGCGCGGCATGGGCTGGCTACAACTTTCAATTGCCCGCCCTTGTTCACATTCCGTTCGCCATTGTCTTCGGGATGCTCTGTGGTGCGGCCTGGGCGTCGATCGCCGGCGTCCTTAGGGCCTATCGCAGCGTCTCCGAAGTCATCACGACGATCATGCTGAACGCTGTGGCCATCGCTCTCGTGGACTACTTGGCGAGCCGACCCCTCAAGGAGTTGGACCAGCCCATCACGCGGACCCCACCGATTGCGGAGAGCGCGGCCTTGCCGGACTTCGGTATCGTGCCCTCAGGGTTCTTGATTGCCCTCGCCGTGGCCATCTTCTTCAGCTGGTTCCTGACTCGCACCAATCAAGGCTTCCGCTTCAACACGGTAGGCATGAATCCAAGCGCGGCGAACTATGCGGGTATCGGAGTCAAGAAGACGATCTTCCTCGCCATGGCTGTCAGCGGTGCCCTCGCAGGTATGGGAGGTGCAGTCGAAACACTGGGAATCACCGGGAGATTTGAGCCAACATTCAATGCCGGACTAGGGTTCGACGGAATCACGATTGCCCTGCTCGCGCGCGCTAATCCCATCGCGACCATTCCTGCGGCGCTCTTAGTCGGTACTCTGAGATCAGGTGCGGCGACGCTGCAGTTCGAGACCGGCATCGAACCCGAGGTGGTTGATGTCATCTTGGCGCTGACCTTGCTCTTTGTCGCGGCACCAATAGTGAGCCGCCTACTGCTCCGCAAAAAGGCTCAGAAGCGGACTAGTGCCGGTTCAGGATGG
Source organism: Bifidobacterium breve (assembly GCA_945900705.1). Classification (GTDB taxonomy): domain Bacteria; phylum Actinomycetota; class Actinomycetes; order S36-B12; family S36-B12. The sequence goes on from CAMDKJ010000009.1 coordinate 6,269, forward strand.
GGTGGCGCATGAGAGCCCGCTACGCCTACGCGCTGACGATCATAATCTCATCTTTCATCCTACTGGCGTTCGTGCTGGACGAGACGCGCACGGTCTCAGTGCTGTCGTTCTCATTGCGTTACGCAGTGCCGCTGATCTTGGCCGCAATGGTCGGCATCATCTGCGAGCGCAGCGGTGTTATCAACATCGGAATCGAAGGCCAGATGCTGATGAGTGCCTTTGCCGGATTCTTCGGGGCAGCTTTGACCGGAAACCTGATTATCGGAACACTTATTGGTGTTGGCACGGGCCTGATCATGGGGGCCTTCTTGGCGACGGGAGCGGTCACCTGGAAGATGGACCAGATAATCGCTGGCACCATTATCAACATCCTTGCGACCGGACTGACGTCGTTCTTCTATGCGCAAGGTTACGTTTTGCCCGCCATCACTCCACAGTTACGAGTCCCAGTGTTGGCGGATATCCCTCTCATCGGACCAGTGTTCTTCGATAACGGACTGTTCACCTACGCGGCGATCCTGACGGCATTCGTGCTGTGGATCCTGCTGTTCAAGACGATCTGGGGATTGCGTACGCGGGCTGTGGGTGAGATGCCCGGATCAGCCGACACCTCCGGAGTGAACGTGCAGCGCATGCGGTTTCTCAATGTCACCTTTGCCGGCGCCCTCGCTGGTTTGGCGGGTGCCTATCTTTCCATCGAGGCCGCCAGCAATTTCGACCGTGGCATGACGGCTGGTAGAGGCTTCACTGCACTCGCGATCATGATCTTCGGTGCCTGGAATCCGATCGGAGCCATGGCGGCTGCCTTGTTTTTTGGGCTGGCGAATGGCCTTGCCAGTCAGCTCCAGACAGATGAAGTCATCGACATTCCGCCACAGTTCATCAACATGCTGCCGTACGTGTTGACAATTGTTCTGCTGGCGATTGTCTCCGGCCGCATCAAGCCCCCGGCAGCGGTTGGCAAACCCTACGAGAAGGAATGAAGGAGAGTTATGTCTTCCGCGGGTTCCGAGGTGCCAATTCTTCAAGTGCGCGGTATCACCAAGCGTTTTCCCGGTGTGGTCGCCAATCAGGATGTGTCCCTGACCGTCGCCCCAGGCCAAATTGTTGGGCTACTTGGCGAGAACGGTGCAGGCAAGTCCACGCTGGTCAAAATGATCTACGGACTCTACGAGCCAGATGAGGGCGAAATCATCATAAAGGGATCGCCGGTGAAGCTTTCAGGCCCTCGCGATGCGATTCGACGGGGAATCGGAATGGTGCATCAGCACTTCCAACTCGTTCCGGTTTTCACCGTAGCCGAGAACATCATTCTCGGCGATGAGCCACATAGGTCGGTGTTCATCAATATGAAAAAAGCCACTCAGGAAGTGGCGCGATTGTCCGAGCAATTCGGCCTTGCGGTCGATGTGAACGCAAAAGTCGAGGGCCTTCCGGTCGGTGCCAAGCAGCGTGTGGAGATCCTCAAGGCGCTGTACCGCCGCGCTGACATTTTGATTATGGACGAGCCCACCGCCGTTCTCACGCCTCAGGAGACGGACGAACTACTGAAGGTCATGCGAGGGTTCGCTGACAACGGAGTTTCGGTTATTTTCATCACGCACAAGCTTCGTGAGGTCCTTGCGGTTGCCGACACCATCGAGGTGCTGCGGGACGGAAAAGTGGTCGGTACAACGACACCTGGTAAAACTGACCAGGCGGGACTAGCTCAGATGATGGTGGGTCGTAGCGTTTTGCTGACCATCAACAAGAAGCCTGCTGAGCCCGGTGCGGTCGTCCTTGACGTTCAGGGACTCACTGTCGCCACTGATCTAGGTCTCCCGGCGGTCCGCGGTGTTGACCTTCAGGTGCGTGCAGGGGAGATCTTGGGTATCGCGGGCGTTGAGGGTAACGGCCAGCGTGAACTGGTTGAGGCCCTGACCGGGCTACGACATTGCACGGCCGATCGCATGTCGGTCTCGGGCAAGAGCACACTGGGGCAAAGTCCGCACGCTATCCACGCGATGGGTGTGGGCCACGTGCCGGAGGATCGAGAGAAGGATGGCCTAGTCGGCCCTTACTCAATCGCTGACAACCTAGTGCTGAATCGGTTCGATGAGCCGGAATTCTCGAGCAAGGGGGTGCGCAATCGCTCCGCGGTCAAGGCCTTGGCTACCGAACTTGTCAGTGAGTACGACGTGCGCACCCCATCCATCGCCACCAGCGCCGAGTCGCTGTCTGGCGGCAATAAACAGAAGGTGGTTATTGCCAGAGAGCTGGCGTCGAATCCGGAGTTACTGATTGCATCTCAGCCGACTCGAGGTGTCGACGTCGGTTCCATCGAGTTCATTCATTCGAGAATTGTGGCAGCACGGGACAGGGGCGCAGCTGTACTCCTCGTATCCGCGGAGCTAGACGAAGTCCTAGGTCTGGCAGATCGAGTCTTGGTAATGTACGACGGCCGTCTCGTTGCGGAAATGGCCTCCGCGGATGTCGACCGGGCGAGCATCGGGCGACTGATGGCTGGTGGAGAAGTCCAGCAATAGCCCTGGCCGAGCAGGAAAGCACAGTAACAATAGGAACTGGCGGGCCGGCCTTAGAACCTATCGGTTGGCTCGAATAAGCCCCAAACATCGCGCAATGCGTCGGAGACTTCACCAACGGTTGCGAGGGCTTTAAGGGCATCGCGCATCGGGTATAGCAAGTTGGCATCGCCAATTGCGGTTTCGCGGATAACCGAAAGCAATCTTTCGACTTCGCCGTTATCACGACCCGCCCTCAAAGTCGCGAGCCGAGCCGATTGCTCTTCCTCGATCGCGGGGTTCACCCGAAGTGGCGGGTAGTGCTCCTTGTCATCGGTGGTAAATTTGTTAAGGCCGACAACTACCCGCGTACCACTATCAATTTGAAGTGCGATGTCATAGGCCGAGCGCTCGATCTCAGCTTTTTGGAAACCCTGCTCGATCGCAGCTACTGCACCGCCCATATCGTCGATGCGCGCGATCAAGGCTGTCGCCGCTGTTTCAATTTCGTCGGTCAGTGACTCCATGACATATGAACCGGCAAACGGGTCAACCGTTGCACAAACATCGGTTTCATAGGCGAGTACCTGCTGGGTGCGTAGCGCCAAGCGTGCCGCCTTCTCACTCGGCAGCGCCATCGCCTCATCGAAAGAGTTGGTGTGGAGCGACTGCGTGCCACCAAGTACGGCAGCCAACCCCTGAACCGCAACGCGAACCATATTTACTTCAGGCTGCTGCGCCGTTAACTGCACGCCCGCGGTCTGGGTGTGAAATCGCAGCATCCAGGACTTCGGATCCTTCGCGCCAAAACGTTCGCGCATGATCTTGGCCCACATCCGGCGCGCTGCACGAAACTTTGCGACCTCTTCGAGGATCGTTGTTCGGGAGACGAAAAAGAATGCCAGACGCGGGGCAAACTCATCAACATCTTGACCCGATGCCACCGCGGCTTTTACGTATTCGATGCCGTCGGCAAGAGTGAAGGCAATTTCCTGAACTGGAGTGGCTCCAGCCTCGGCCATGTGATAGCCGGAGATCGAGATGGTATTCCATTTGGGAATCTCGTTACGACAGTACGTGAAAATATCGGTGATCAAACGAAGGGACTGCGCCGGAGGATATATGTAAGTACCGCGCGCTATGTACTCCTTCAGCACGTCATTTTGGATGGTGCCACTCAACTGGTCAGCCGATACTCCCTTTTCTTCGGCAACCAACTGATAGAGCAAAAGCAACACCGCGGCGGTTGAATTAATAGTCATCGATGTTGAAACCTCATCAAGGGCAATGCCATCGAACAGGATCCGCATGTCAACGATTGAATCAATAGCTACGCCAACCTTGCCCACCTCTCCATGCGCCAATGGGTGATCTGAGTCGTAGCCCATTTGGGTTGGTAGGTCAAAGGCAACAGATAATCCCGTGGTACCGGCATTTAGTAACTGTCGGTAGCGCTCATTTGATTCGACCGCGGTACCAAACCCCGCGTACTGACGCATAGTCCAGGGCCTACCGGTATACATCGAAGCGTAAACACCGCGGGTGAACGGGTACTCCCCCGGCACCCCCAGCTGCGCCGATTCATCCCATTCAGCAAGTGCCTCCGGGCCATATACCGGATTCAGGGGTAGACCCGACTCGGTTGACCCGCTCATTTAGCCAAGCCTAGTCGCTACGAACCCGGATCTTGCGACCGAGCCAAGTGATTGGGTCGTACTTAACGTCGACGACCCGCTCCTTCAGCGGGATCAAAGCGTTGTCGGTGATCTTGATGTGCTCTGGGCAAACCTCGGTGCAACACTTGGTGATGTTGCAGTAGCCCAGACCTAGGACTTCTTGGGCCTCATGCTTGCGATCGGCGACATCGAGTGGATGCATTTCCAGTTCGGCTACGCGCATCAAAACACGTGGCCCCGCAAAACTGGTCATATTGTCTTCGTGATCGCGGATGGCATGGCAGGTGTTCTGGCACAGGAAGCATTCAATGCACTTACGGAACTCCTGGCTGCGCGAGACATCCTCTTGCTGCATTCGGTAATCGCCCGGCTTCAAGCCCACCGGTGGCGTAAACGCTGTGACTTCACGCGCCTTCTCGTAGTTGAATGAGACGTCTGTTACCAAATCACGAATAGTCGGGAAGGCGCGAAGGGGGGTTACCGTTACGACTTCATCATCGGCAAAAGTATTCATGCGGGTCATGCACATTAGGCGCGGGCGACCATTTACTTCAGCACTGCAGGAGCCGCACTTACCGGCTTTGCAGTTCCAGCGCACCGCGAGGTCTGAGGCTTGGGTCGCCTGAATGCGCTGGATGACATCTAGGACGACTTCACCCTCATTCACATCTACGTTGTAATCCTTGAGTGCCCCTTCACCGGCATCGCCTCGCCAAACGCGGAATTTAGCTTCATGTGCCATCTCTATGCCACCTTTCCGGGAATTCGGCTGATTTCGACTTCGGTCATGTACTTACCAAGTTCTGACACATCAAATAGCGTGACCAGCTCATCACGCATCCAAGGTAGATCCTGCCTAATAACTTCGACATCATTGCCGTCAATGCGGCAAATCATGACTACTGATCGCCAGTTTGGATCCATTACCGGGAAGTCATCGCGGGTATGACCCCCACGTGACTCCTCACGAGCCAAAGCCGACTTTGCGATGCACTCTGATACCACCAGCATGTTCTGGAGATCAAGGGCCAGGTGCCAGCCCGGGTTGTAGGCCCTACCACCTGGCACACTCAATGTGGCAGCCCGCGCCTTAAGTGCATTTAGCCGCTCCAAAGCCGACTGCATTTCGTCAGCGGTGCGAATGATGCCAACCAGATCATTCATTAGTTGCTGCAGATCTTGCTGGATCGTGTAAGGGTTTTCACCACCATCTTGGCTAAAGGGCGCTAATGCCGCAGCCGCAGCCGCATCAACATCGACTTGGTTCACCGCAGGCCGGCCACCTGCCGCGTCGAGATCAGCTAGGTACGCAACAGCGCCCAAACCAGCACGTCGGCCAAATACCAGCAGATCAGATAGCGAGTTACCGCCCAACCGGTTGGAACCATGCAGGCCCCCGGCCGCCTCGCCCGCCGAGAACAAGCCCTGCACTCCGACCGCCGCCGCGGTATCGGGTTCAACCTCGACCCCGCCCATCACGTAATGACAAGTGGGACCGACCTCCATCGCTTCCATGGTGATGTCGACATCGGCCAGTTCTTTGAATTGATGCCACATCGACGGCAACTTAGCTTTGATGGCCTCGGCCGGGAGCCGCTTTGAAACGTCAAGGAACACCCCACCGTGTGGCGACCCCCGACCGGCCTTCACTTCGGTGTTGATCGCCCGCGCAACTTCATCACGCGGCAACAATTCTGGTGGGCGCTTATTGTTATCGGGATCGGTATACCAGCGATCGGCTTCTTCCTCGGTCTTGGCATACTGCTTCTCGAATACCGGCGGGATGTAGTCGAACATGAAGCGCCGGCCCTCGGAGTTGGTCAAGACTCCGCCATCACCGCGCACCGACTCGGTAACCAAAATGCCCTTGACACTAAGTGGCCAGACCATGCCCGTTGGGTGGAACTGGACGAACTCCATATTGACGAGTGAGCCACCGGCGCGCATGGCCAGCGCATGGCCGTCACCGGTGTACTCCCATGAGTTACTCGTCACTTTGAAGGACTTACCGATACCACCGGTTGCGATAACTACGGCGGCGGTCTCGAAAAGTACGAACTGACCTGACTCACGCCAGTAGCCGAAGGCACCAGCCACCCGGCGATTCTCACCTTCGCCAGCGATCAAAATGTCAGTGATCGTGCATTCGGCAAATACCTTGATACGTGACTCATAGTCACCGCTGAGCTTTTTATCCTGCTGCTGCAATTGCACAACCTTTTGTTGCAGGGTGCGAATGAGTTCAAGGCCGGTGCGGTCGCCCACGTGGGCTAAGCGCGGGTACTCGTGCCCACCGAAGTTGCGCTGGCTGATTTTGCCTTCGGGGGTGCGATCGAAAAGAGCGCCCCACTCCTCCAACTCCCAGACCCGATCCGGTGCCTCTTTGGCATGCAGTTCAGCCATCCGGTAGTCGTTCAAGTACTTGCCCCCGCGCATCGTGTCGCGAAAGTGCACCTGCCAGTTGTCGTTGCTGTTTACGTTGCCCATTGACGCAGCGATACCGCCCTCGGCCATGACGGTGTGCGCCTTGCCGAAAAGGGACTTACTGATTATTGCGGTGGTCTTGCCGAGTTCGCGCGACTCAATTGCCGCACGCAGCCCCGCCCCACCGGCGCCGATAACAACGACGTCGTACTTATAGTGCTCGATGTCTGCCATGGAGATACCCTTCGCGGCCTAGAAGAAGTAGAGGTTCGGGATTGCGCCGATTGCAACCTCGCGCACATATAGATCAGTTAGTGCCACCCCAACCAACGAGATCCAAGCAAAGCGCGGGTGGTGGGCATTGAGCTTTGAGACGTACGTCCAGGCCTTGTAGCGCACCGGATGGGCAGAGAAGTTCTTCAACCGCCCGCCCATGATGTGGCGGCAGGTGTGGCACGACGCCGAGTACAGCCACAGAAAAGTTGCGTTTGCGGCGAGGATCAAAGTGCCGACACTCATGTGACCCCATTGGCCCTCGCCATTGCGGAAGGCGATCAAGACGTCGTACGTCAAGATGATATTGAAAACTATGCCAGCGATAAAGAAGTAGCGGTGGCTGTTCTGGAGAATCAACGGGGCCCGGGTCTCTCCGGTGTACTTCTTATGCGGCTCACTTACCGCGCAAGCCGGCGGTGACAGCCAAAAAGCCCGATAGTAGGTCTTTCGGTAGTAATAGCAGGTCATCCGAAAACCCAGTGGGAAAATAAGGATCAATAAGGCCGGCGAGAGCACCCACCAGGAGCCAAATGGCGTCCAAGGGGTTGACCCCGCAACACATGAGGTAGCAAGGCAGGGCGAGTAAAAGGGTGAGATCAGCGGCTCGGAGAAGTAATAAGCGTTCTCAAATGCCCGCCAAGTTGAGTAGATAATGAACGCCAAAAGCGCGGCCACCACGATCGCGGGCTGAATCCACCAGCGGTCGGTGCGCAGGGTGCGGCCCTTGATATCGGCCCGATTCTCCCCGGAAACGCCACCATCTCGTGGCGCGGTCGTGACTCCGCTCATTGCGGAACCCCTCTCAACTCTGTGTGATCTAAAATGTACTGGTTTACCTAGGGCGGCGCAGCCTCCAAGTGTGGGAGGTTCGTCACAGGCTTTTTGGCGTTTGGCAACGTACCCTTAGGGCACCATGCGACTTTATCCCAGATCGGCCCTGCTACCGGCGGCCGCGATTGCCCTGAGCTTTGGATTCGTGGCAACTTTTTGCGCCGGGCCTGCATCCGCCGACCCGCCGGTTAACCAAGGTGTCATTGGCGGCGAGCAACTGTCGGCGCCCGGTCGTCAAGTGAATTTAGGTGCCGGCGCCCGGCCCCTCCCCGATATCTGGGCTGACTCCTGGGTGCTGGCCGATGCGCAAACCGGTGAAATTCTGGCTGCGAAGCAAGCCCACTTGCAGCGCGCTCCGGCAAGCACCTTAAAGACTTTGACTGCGTTGACGGTAATGCCGCAGTTATCAATGGACCAGCCCTACGTGGCCACCGACGGTGATGCGAATACCTATGGCTCCCGAGTTGGTCTAAAGGCCGGCAAGACCTACACCGTCCGCGACCTGTTTTACGGCCTGTTCTTACCAAGCGGCAACGATGCAGCTTTGGCCCTGGCCCGAGCCGCCGGATCGGTAGCCGGCACGGTGGAGCAAATGAATCAGCATGCTGCTCGATTGCAGGCCGCTGACACCGTGGCCAAGAACCCGAGTGGGCTTGATGCCCCGGGGCAGGTTTCGAGTGCATACGACCTAGCCCTGTTCGGACGAGCCAGTTTGGCCTTCCCTGAAATTATCGAGATTGCAAGCACCAAGCGGTACGAATTCCCTTGGCGAGGTAAGCGCACCCGAACCATCTACAACGAAAACCGGTTGCTCCTGAGTGGCTACCAAGGGATGATCGGACTCAAGACCGGCTACACCACAAATGCCGGCCGCACCTTCATTGGTTTAGCCCAGCGCGGGGATCGCACCTTGGTAGTTGCTCTCATGGGGATTCATGAGGCATCTGCAGATGCAGCACGCAAAGCGCTGACCTGGGGGTTTAAGAACGAAGAGTTCGTGACCCCGGTCGGCGTATTGGTTAATCCGCTCACCGATGCCGAACTTGCCGCCGCCCGCGCTGCGACCGCATTCGAGGTCAGCACTTCGAGTAATGCCGAGGGTTCGGTAACCACCGGTCGCTCCATCAATAGCGGTGACAAGCAATCAATCATTGCAGCCGGACCAACAACGGCGCCCTGGTGGCTGTGGGCACTCATCACCCTGGCCGTGATCTCCGCTTTCGCGCTAATCCGGCAGCGTCACAAATCCAACGCGGTCGTAGACCGCGGTCAAAGTCTCGTGAGCGGTGGCGCGCGCCTTGTGCGCCCCGACTCCCATGAGTTGCAGTAGTTGCGCTGGGTCTGAGGTGAAGGTTGCCACTCGTTCCCGAATTGGTCTCGCAAACTCAACAACTATTTCGGCGGTGTCTTTCTTTAGGTCACCGTAACCTTTACCTTCATATGATGCCTCAAGTTCAGAAATGCTCACGCCGCGAAGTGCCTGTTGAATTGTGAGTAAGTTCGAAACCCCCGGCTTATTCACCTGATCAAATCGGATCTCACGCTCTGAGTCCGTCACGGCGCTCTTGAACTTCTTGGTCAAAACTACATCGTCATCTAGCAGTGAAGCGCATCCTGCCGGGCTGGATTTGCTCATCTTCGCGGTTGGGTCTTGCAAATCCACAATCTTGGCAGTCTCCTTGACGATCATGGCTTCGGGAACTGTCAGAGTCTCACCGAATGTCGCATTGAAACGTTGGGCAAGGTCCCGAGTCAATTCAAGATGCTGCCGTTGATCTTCACCAACAGGCACGGCATTTGCCTGGTAAATCAAAATATCGGCCGCCTGCAAAATTGGGTAGGTAAAAAGCCCGACCGTAGATCTGGCGGAGCCTTCCTTTTGTGATTTATCCTTGAACTGGGTCATCCGGCCAGCCTCACCAAAACCGGTCTGGCATTCAAGGACCCAAGCCAGTTGGCTGTGTTCGGGTACATGGCTTTGCACGAAAACCGTTGACTTCTGCGGGTCAAGGCCCACCGCCAGCAACTGGGCAAATGAGGTCAAGGTGCGCTGACGAAGTAGCGCTGGATCATGGTCGACGGTGATCGCATGCTGATCAACCACCACGTAATAGCAATCATGGGTTTCTTGCATACGCACCCACTCCCGCAGCGCACCTAGGTAGTTACCTAGGTGGAATGCATCAGCCGTGGGCTGGATACCGGAAAGCACGCGCTGATTTCGAGGGGTCGACATGGCCGTTATTCTTGCAAACTGGGTTCAGCGACCTGCGCGTGGTCAGGTGGCGGGTGCAATGGTGCTATCGGAGTCACTCGCACACGCGCCACGCGGCGACCATCAAGTTCGGTAACTTCAAATTCGTGATTTTCGCATTCGATCGTAGCGCCAACTGCAGGTAATGCCCCTAAACGTGCAATCAAAAACCCCGCAACCGTTTCATACGGCCCGTCCGGCAGCTGCAGACCGGTTTCATCAGCAAAATCCTCAAGATTGAGCAGACCGTCGACCGTGATAACACCCAAGGTCTTCACTTCGTCATGACGGGTTATTACATCGTACTCATCCTTGATGTCCCCGATCAGCTCTTCGACTAAATCCTCAAGGGACACGATGCCCGCCGTGCCGCCATATTCATCGACCACAATCGCCAAGTGCTGCCGCAGCCTGCGCATCTCTGTCAGTGTACTAAGTACCGCATTCGTTCCGGGAAAGGCAGTTATGTCACGGACCAGTGAGCCAACGCGGATTGGCCTATCGGACAAATCTGGATCGAGAATATCGCGAACATGCACGAATCCGATGACGTCATCTGCGCTATCTCGGAAAACCGGGTAGCGTGAATGAGGCTGGTCGCGGATCATCTTTACCGCCTGCTGTACTGGCATATTGGCGTCCATGAAATCAACTTCGGTGCGCGGCACCATCACCTCACGAAGTTCACGATCGCCCGCGGCAAAAACGTCGTCTATAAGCTCGCGTTCTTCGACTGTTAGGTCCTCATGTGCGGCAACTAGATCACGTAATTCGGCGCCACTGATTTGCTCCTTCTCGCCATGAGGGTCAATCCCGAAGAGACGAACTACGAAATTCGTAGAAACTGACAGCGCCCAGATGAAAGGCCGAAATACCAGGGCCACAAAATCAACCGGCGCCGCCACAAACAACGCTACTTTCTCAACTCGTTGTAAAGCGATTCGCTTTGGCACCAGCTCACCCAAGACCAGCGAGATATAAGCGATGACTACCGTGACGAAGATAAATGCAATCGGGCCGGCCCAAGTGGGTGAAATGCCCCACCCGACCAACACGTTTTCTAAGGAGGGGGCAATTTGGGAAGCACCGAAACCGGCCGAGATAAAACCCGCCAAGGTAACGGCTACCTGGCCGGCCGCAAGATAACGATTGGGCTCACCGGCGAGTGCGAGGAGTCGGCGGCCACGCCTGCCCTCACCACCTAAGCGCTGAATCTGGCTTTCACGCAAAGACACCAAGGCGAGTTCGGCCGCCGCAAAAAACCCGCCCAAAAGTACGAAGAAGAGCACCACCAAGCAATTGACCAGCAGGTCACTCATGGCATGAGACTACGCAATAAACCTTGGTCAGGCACGAACCGCCCGCTGCAAGTTCACGTCAATCGAAGCTAGGAAGTCCTGGGTGGTCTGCCACGGCTGCTCCGGGCCTATCAGCATCGCTAGATCCTTGGTCATCTTTCCCTCTTCTACCGTTTCAACGCATACCCGCTCGAGGGTCTGAGCGAAAGCCGTGACCTCGGGGGTCGCATCCAACTTGCCACGGTGCGCCAGGCCCTGAGTCCAGGCAAAAATCGAGGCGATTGGGTTGGTGGAGGTCGGATTGCCTTTTTGGTGTTCCCGGAAGTGGCGCGTAACTGTGCCATGTGCCGCTTCGGCTTCAACCGTCTTGCCATCTGGAGTCATTAGCACCGAGGTCATCAAACCAAGTGAGCCATAACCTTGGGCGAGAGTGTCGGATTGGACATCTCCGTCGTAGTTCTTGCAGGCCCAAACGTAGCCGCCTTCCCACTTCATAGCGGCGGCAACCATGTCATCTATTAGTCGGTGCTCATAAGTGATACCCGCAGCATCGAACTCAGATCTGAACTCGGACTCGAAAACCTCGGCGAAGATGTCTTTGAATTGCCCGTCATAAGCTTTCAGGATGGTGTTCTTCGTCGAAAGATAAACCGGGTACCTACGATTAAGCCCATACCTGAGTGACGCGCGCGCAAAATCACGAATACTCGCGTCGAGGTTGTACATCCCCATGGCAACACCCGCACCGGGGAAATCAAAAACATTGAACTCCATTGGGGCTGATCCATCAGCCGGGGTGAACGTCATGGTCAGCGAACCAGCGGTTGGCACTTTGAAGTCGGTTGCTTTGTACTGATCTCCGAATGCATGGCGGCCAATGATTACCGGTTTTGTCCAGCCCGGTACCAAACGTGGAATGTTCGAGATGATGATTGGCTCGCGAAATATAACGCCTCCGAGAATATTGCGAATCGTGCCGTTAGGGGATTTCCACATCTTCTTCAGGCCGAATTCCTCGACCCGGGCCTCGTCAGGTGTAATCGTTGCGCACTTAACACCAACCCCGTACTTTTGGATTGCATGGGCTGAGTCGATGGTGACTTGATCATCAGTGGCATCGCGGTACTCCATGCCGAGGTCGTAATACTTAAGGTCAACATCTAGATACTTCAAGATCAATTCATCCTTGATGAACTGCCAAATGATGCGAGTCATCTCATCGCCATCAAGCTCGACGACCGGATTAACGACCTTAATCTTGCTCATCTAGTAACTCCTATATAACGCGATACTTCATGGGTGCAATCACTTGGGTAGGTACTAAAAATCCTTCACATCGGCTTGCTTGGCCTTAACCGCCTCATAAGCGTCAACCAAGAGCGCCTTCTCTGCTGCCGTCAGGGGGGTTTCGACGATTCGGCGAATACCCTCGCGACCAAGTTCGGCCTCGACCCCAAGATAGGCACCGGATAACCCATACTCGCCGTCAACCCAGGCACAGACCGGCATGACCACGCCTGAATCTTCGTGCACCGCCTTGGCCATGCGGGCCGCTGCGGCCGAAGGCGCGTAATACGCCGAGCCGGTCTTAAGAAGTGCAACGATTTCAGCGCCACCATTACGGGTCCGCGTAACCAGCTCGTCGATCTCCGCAGCCGACAACAATTCGGTTAGCGGCTTGCCGTCAACCGAACATACCGACGCCACCGGCACCATGGTGTCGCCGTGTGATCCCAAGGTGAGCGTCTTCACGGAGGCAACCGGGACACCAAGTTTTTCGGCGACGAAGTTGGTGAAACGGGCGGTATCGAGCATGCCAGCTTGGCCAATAACCCGCTGGTGGGGGAAACCGGTCACGAGCTGCGCGAGAGCGGTCATCTCATCAAGGGGATTTGCCACATTGATTACGACGGCGCCCGGGGCATGCTTGGCAATATTCTCAGCGACACTGCGCATGATCTTTGCGTTAGTCTCTATGAGATCCATGCGGCTCATGCCGGGCTTGCGGGGCAGGCCAGCGGTCATGATGATGATCTCCGAACCCGCGATTGCCTCATAGCCTTCGCCATTTGGCCCGGTGGATTGGCCGACTAACTTTGTCTCGAAACCTTCAATCCAGCGCGATTGGTTTATGTCGATAGCAAGGCCCTCGGGCTTGCCCTCAATTACGTCGGTCAACACGACCGTTTCGAAAATGTCATATTCAGCCAACCGCAGCGCGGTGGTTGAACCGTAGAAACCTGCACCGATAACTGAAACTTTTCCGCTGCGAGACATAGTCGCCCTGCTCCTTCGAAGAAAGTGGCCCACATCGCCTTGGGGTATAGGCGATTATCTTGACGTCAAGATACCTCACCGCCGGTCGTGATGACTCCTTGACCTCCGCCCTTGACCATGGGACAGATCAGTTAGGAGCCGGAACCCAAAAACAGAAGATCGCAAGCCCGATACCTAAAGCCCCCAAGACCAAGACATCGGTCCTTTTGGACCGAACAACAAGCCAACCGGCCTCATCATTGGTTAGCAATAAACGCAGAAAGGTGGCGAGGACCACACTGGCGGCAAGCACCACCGAACCACGACGAAAGTGGTCGGTTGCAACCAAAATCAACGCTACTGCGACTCCTAGCAGCACTACCGATATCGGCCATTGCCGAAAGCTAAGGCGTCTACGCCGCTTCGGTAGTTGCCGCACCACCCCTGAACCATCGTTGCCCGCGGTCATCTCAAAGCTCCCTCTGCTGCCTCAACCACATTTTGCAAAAGCATGGCCCTAGTCATGGGCCCCACCCCACCTGGCATTGGCGCCACGAAACCGGCAACTTCGGTGACGTCCGGTGCGACATCGCCGACTAATCCAGCCTCGGTGCGCGTTATCCCAACGTCAAGGACGGCAGCACCGGGCTTAATGGCATCGGCCGTGATCAAATGTGGCACTCCGGCCGCGGCAATAATGATGTCGGCTGAACGCAGATAATTCACGAGGCCTTTGGTACCGGTATGGCACAAGGTGACGGTTGCATTCTCGCTGCGACGGGTTAGCAGTAGGCCCAAGGGGCGACCTACCGTAATTCCGCGCCCGACCACTACTACGTGTGCCCCGTTTATCGGCACGTCATAAGCGCGAAGCAATGCGACGATGCCACGCGGGGTGCACGGCAGCGGCGCCGGGATCCCAAGCACCAGCCGGCCCAAACTCACCGGGTGTAAACCATCGGCATCTTTTGCTGGATCCATTAGTTCTAGTACCCGATATTCATCAAGATGCTTTGGCAGCGGCAGTTGAATGATGTAGCCGGTCACCGCTGGATCAGCATTCAATTTCGCGACTTCTGCCTCAACCTCAAGTTGGCTAGCATCGGCGGGCAAATCCACTCGGATAGATGCGATGCCCACTTCGGCGCAATCGCGGTGCTTGCCGCCAACATAGGCTTGGCTTCCGGGATCAGCACCAACAAGAACCGTGCCAAGTCCGGGGAATACGCCCCTTATCTTCAGTGCATCAACGCGAACCTTGAGATCTGCCTTGACTTGGGCAGCAGTGGCTTTGCCATCGAGCACGGTTGCGGTCATGGCCTCAGTCTTTCATCATGCGTCCGAGCGTCTCGCT